>JBIJAE010000029.1:0-10904 GCA_044345895.1 Chitinophagaceae bacterium | reverse complement strand
CAAGGCATCAAAAGACTCATCAAGATCCTTGGCATCAGCGAAAGACTGAAGGGTTGCTGCATGCTCATGCCTGGCGGAAAGTTCGTTTTGGAACTGGTACTTGAGTGCACTGTAAATTACAGGAGAGATGCCGGCATTGAGCAGGGCGTCAGTGAGGTTGATCAGGTCTTGGGCCTGAACGGTTTCTCCTCCTCTGCTGTATATGGCTACTTTCATGATGTTACAAAAGTAACAAATGTTTGGCCGATAGACCTGTTTAGGGATTTTTCTACTAATTCCTTGTATCAGCCCTGTGCACAAAAAGCCCGTTCTGGTTCAGCTGATTGAAGCTGTATTCTATGCGCAATACCACGTCATAAATGCTGATGATATCCAGCCCAATTCCTCCCGTATACAGCATTTTATTGTTTAACAAATTGAGCCTGTGGTTGTTTTTGCTGTAGACGTACCCCAGGTCGCCGTAGGCCTTGATATAGAACCTGAATGGTATGGCTGCATAGGTTTTGGACCGAAGCCCGGTCTTGAGTTTATAGGACAGCAACTCCTTCCCTAATGTGTTGCGGACAAATCCACCAGCAACCCCATCAACCACATAATATTCCAAACCTCGCAAATAGGCATCGTTGTACCCCAACATGAATTGGTTGAAATAAGGCTGATCAAACGGAACCCTTAGATGGCCTTCTGCAGTGGTGTTCAGGTAAAACTTATGGGGAAGTGGAAAATATTTTCCGAAATGAATGGTAAGCTGCGAAAGGTTCACCTTATTGTTGAATCCTCCCCTACGCAAAAACTCAATTTCAATGGTTTTCCCTTTGGTTGGATACGGGATGTAATTGACATCATAATACTGGTAGGTATACCGCAATTCTGGAAATGAAACCCTGGTTGCTGAAGATCCTAAATAGTTGCTGTTCAAGGCTGCGACGCTATCTGCAATGGATTCCATCTGATAACCCAGCCTCAGGTAATGCCGCGCGATAGAGCCTTTGCGATAAGAGTAAACACCTCCGAGATAAACCTGTTTTCTGATAAACCTATTTTCATCTTTGTAAAATGCCTGCTTGTTGTCAATGGTATTGTGGTTGATTTCCCGGTTGCGGGAGTAGGAAACATCAAATCCCCATCCATGCCTGAGGGAATTGTCTGAAAATGGATTGTAATATTTTAAGGTTGCCCGCTGGGTATATCCATTGACCAGCCAAATATTAAGCTTGTCATTCCTTCCCGTAACGTTTCTTCCTAAAAATTTCATGCCATAATTCAAACGGTTCGGATTCAAGCCAAAATCATTTAACCATACATTCCAGTTTCTGTCTGCGGGCTTGAGATATGGCAATGGAAAATAATACCAACGCTCTTTTACATCAATAAAAATATCCATAGAGTCATTGTACCAGTTGGTAAAACCAACATTGGCATCAACAAAAAGTGCAGTGTTCATGAGGTTTTGACGGCTCTGTTGTAATCCGATCAGCATGTCTGAGATGGAGTAAGGAGCATTCTTTTGAAAGACCATCTCTCTTGCAACAATATAGGGCTTGGTTTTTTTGTTTCCCTGAATGATGAAGTTTCGAATGATGACATGTGATGACTTCAAAACGGGATGATCCTGGTGTTCAATATCGGCATGGTCCTGCGCTTGCAGCGAACAATTGAAGATGAACAATAGCGAAAAAAACTTCCGCAGGATTATCATGGGGTTGATCAGTTAGCGCCCAATGCAGGCTTACAAATTCAAGTAATTCATCAGATGGTCCAGGTTATTCTGCAGGGAATTGTCATAGGATTCATCCCCGTAATAATAGAGCACATTGTATTCGTGCCGCTGGAAAGTAGCAACAACATCAGAAACTTCTTCCTTATTGATGCGAAGCACAACCTGCATCATTCCGGTATGCTGATCCTGGATTGAATTCAATTGCATGATCATGGCATCGTTGGACTCCACCAGGCGGTTGATCTCTCCTGGAGCATAGTCATGCCTGGGCATCTCCAACACGAGCATTGATCCGGATTCAGAAACTCCTGACAAAAGGGAAATCTGGTCCAGCATTTTTGCGGTGCCGATGACCCCTTCCCACTCATTCTTTTCGTTGACCACAGGAACCTGTTCAATGTAAAACTTAGACCTCACACGGAGTGCCTGCAGAAAATGGTCTCCCGTTCTTACCAAGGGTTTGATAAAACGGTGCTCGATAGAAACAACCTCTGCATTGGGATCGCTGTCCTCCAGTTCATCAAATGCAACCATGCCAAGGTATTGCAAACCATCCAAAACCGGGATATGCTCGAGCCTGGCCTCATCCATCATTTCCATTGCATGACTGATCGTATCGTGGAGGTCTACGGTGATCATGGAAGATTCAAGAAGTTGGCTGCAGTAGGTCATGTTCTATATTGAAAGACCAATATTACTCTTAATTGGCTGCAGTTGTCTCGAGTTTTTGTAAAAATTGTGCAAGAATTACGTTAAACTCGTTTGGTACCTCCATCATGGGGGCATGTCCGCAGTGATCAATAAAGTGTAACTCGCTGTGTGGAATCAATTTATTGAACTCACGGCCAACAAATGGTGGCGTGATGCTATCGTTGTTTCCCCAGATCAGCAGCGTTGGCAGTTTGATCTGGCGAAGTTCATCCCCAAGGTTATTTTTGATGGCGGAGCGGGCCAAAGAGATGACCTTCAAGGTTTTCATCCTTTCATTCACAATCTGGTATACCTCATCCACCAATTCCTTGGAAGCGGTGTTGGGATCGTAGAAAGTCATTTCTGTCTTCTTCCGGATGTACTCATAATCGCCGCGCTTGGGATAGGTATCGCCCATTCCATTCTCGAAAAGGCCAGAACTTCCGGTGAGTATCAGTGATTTAACCTTGGCAGGCGTTTTGAGCACATGAACGAGGGCCACATGGCCACCCAATGAGTTACCCAACAGGTGTATCCCTCTGTAACCACGGTGATCAATGAACTTTGTCAGGTATTTCTCCAAGCCACCAACTGTGGTGTGCAGCAGGTCCAGTTCAAACAAGGGCAAAAGCGGTACAATAACCTGATGGGTTTGGCGAAAATGGCTGATAATGCCTGCAAAATTGCTCATGGCACCAAAAAGACCATGCAGAAGAATCAAGGGTTCTCCCTGTCCTTCTTCTATGAACTTGAACTTTCCATCCACTTTGACTTCGTATGGTAGACTCATATATATGTCCGAAACAGGATATTAAAATGGTAAAATTGCTTTGAACTCAGACAAAGAAAAGTAAAATGCCTGATATAACCCACTTCATCAGGGTAAATGGGCGCCTTCTTGTGTTAAGATTGTGATTATTGTTTAATTATACCCCTTGCATCATTAAACAAGTTTTTGAGGGCGGGCATCCATTCACTGAAATGTGAGACCAGCCAGTGGCCGTATTTCATGAGGTAGCTGAGTGATTTGGAGTCTGTTACCTGACCATCCCCCATCAGCCCGAAACGGCTGCAGTAAACAAGGATCACAGAGAAAAAGGTAATGTAAATGGTTGCCATGACCAGCATGCCCAGAAACCTGTTGACCAGCCCCAGCAACATCAGTTCAGCAGATTTTTCGATGAGCTTTCCAACCAGCCTAACGGCAATGATGCCTGCAATCATCACCAGAATGAAAGCCAAAAACGAATACCATTTGCTGTCACTGCTAGAATTTGACCTGATATAGCCCTCCACCGTGCCTGAAAAATGAAATGCCAGGGCCAGGGCCACAAAGTAGGAGATGAACACAAAAATGGCCATGATAAACCCCTTGGTCCACCCTTTATAGACTGCCAGTGCGAGGAGAATGAGGAGGAGGATGTCGGTTAGCATGGATGAAGGGGTCGTGGGTTTAGGGGTTTAGGGGTTTAGGGGTTTAGGGGTTTAGGGGTTTAGGGGGGAGCTCATTCAACACGCATTATATCAGTGAATTTCATCGGCTGGTTTTATGCTCAATCTTCTTCTCCCAATTTCATTTAACTTCTAGCCTATTGTGGCGTCAACAACTCTTTCACGATTGCTGAAATTGCCTTCCCGTCTGCTTTTCCGGCCAACTGCTTGGAGGCAACGCCCATTACCTGTCCTAGTCCGCTGATATTGGTTACCCCAAGTTGGCTGATGATGGCCGCAACAATGGTCTTCAATTCTGCCGGATCAAGTTGTTTGGGCAGGTATTGCTCAATCACCTCTACTTCTTCTTTCTCTTTTTGAGCAAGATCAGCACGGTTCTGTTGTTCAAATATGTCGATGGAATCCCTTCTTTGCTTGACCAGCTTCTGCAAGAGTTTCATTTCAGTATCTTCTGACAATGTTTCGCCAGCACCTTCCGCTGTTTTTGCCAGCAGGATGGCCGCCTTGATAGCGCGGAGTGCACGCAGGCCTTTTTCGTCTTTGGCCAGCATGGCCTTTTTCAGGTTGTCGTTGATGGTGAGTTCGAGTGACATAGTTTTGAAAGTTGAGGGAGGTTGAAGAGGTTGAAGGGGTTGAAGAGGTTGAGCTTGCCTGCCGAAGGCAGAGGAGGTTGAGGGTGGTTGAAGAGGTTGAAGGGGTTGAAGTAATCAATAATTACCCCTTCGCTTTTGTGCTTAATCAAGCAATCAACCTTGTTGTTGTTCTTGCATGTTTTTTTTGAACTTGTTGTAAAACTGCTTGGCAAAATCCTTCATCTCGCCTACCAGTTCTTGCTGGTGGGTGGCGCGGTCAAATGTATCGGCCATGGTCATCATGGTCTGGTAATAAAAATCAGCCATCTCATCCACCATCATCTCTTTGGTCCAAAGGTCGATGCGGAGAGCAGCCCTTTCTTTTCCATCCCAGAAAGAAATCATGATGGCTTTTGCGTCCTGCTTTTCTTCTGAAGAGGATTGACTGGCGTTCCAAAGAATCTGATGGGGAATCTTCTGGTCGTCAAGGGTAACGTCTATTGATATTGTCGATTGTGTCATTTTTTTGATTTGCCGGCAAAGTTAACCACAATTAAGTAACTTCAATAGAGCTGTTTTACTGAACAATATTTACTAAAATGCTTACAAGAAGAGAACTGATCCGCAACGGAGTCGGGCTGATGGGTGCTACAGCCGTCAATTCCAGTTCGTTTTGGGACTTCCTCCATAAAAAACAATTTCGCATCGGAGCCTGTGACTGGTCCATTGGCAAAACTGCTGATGTTACAGGTCTTCAGCTGGCCAAGAATATTGGCTTGGACGGTTTACAGGTAAGCCTTGGCACCCTCAAAAACAACATGCATTTAAGGGATAAGGAGCTGCAACAACAATATATAAAAATGTCTAGGCAGACAGGGGTCAGGATTTCAAGTCTTGGCATTGGTGAACTCAACCAGGTTCCTTATAAATCCGATCCTCGTACGGAGGAATGGGTATGGGACAGCATTGATGTTGCCAAAAATCTTGGAGTGACCGTAATCCTGTTGGCATTCTTTTCGAAGGGTGATCTCCGCAATGATCCGGCAGGAAAATCAGAAGTGGTGAAACGCCTGAAAATGGTGGCTCCAAAAGCAGAAAAAATGGGCATTACCCTTGGCATTGAATCCTATCTTACTGCAGAGGAACACCTCGACATCATGGACAGGGTGGGCTCAAAAGCCGTAAAGGTTTATTATGATTTCAGGAATGCTGCCGATGCAGGAAATGATGTTGTAAAAGAAATAAAACTGCTCGGAAAAAACAATATCTGTGAAATTCACATGAAAGAGAATGGATATTTGTTGGGTGAGGGCACAATGGATTGGAACGTCATTGGGCATGCACTGGAAGAAATTGGGTATCATGGTGATGGATGGATGCAAATTGAATGGGCCAAGCCCAGCAACATGGATCTCATAAAAGCTTACCAGCACAACCTGGGTTTTCTTAGAAGTACTTTCAAATAAGTTTAAGTTCATGAAATATTCATGGTTCATTTTAGCCATATCAGCTTGCATGCTCATGTCCTTTTTGCATCTCAAGCAGAAAAAATCTTTGCAGGATGATCTCGGATTGTTCCTCCCCGACGACCTTGAAGTCAGCCTTTGGGCAGAGAGTCCTATGTTTTATAATCCAACCAACATGGATGTAGATGCAAAGGGTCGGATATGGATTACAGAAGCGGTCAACTACAGAAATTTCAACAACGATTCAACCAGGTCATTGCACCATGAAAGGGGCGACAGGGTCATCATTCTTGAAGACACTGACCATGATGGAAAGGCAGACAAATCAACCGTTTTCACAGAAGACCGTGACCTGGTATCTCCATTGGGCATAGCGGTTATAGGCAATAAGGTCATTGTTTCATGCTCCCCAAATTTGATAGTTTACACAGATGAAAATGGTGATGACAAGCCAGACCACAAGGAGATTATATTGACTGGTTTTGGAGGTTTCGACCACGACCATGCGCTGCATAGTGTTGTGGGCGGTCCTGATGGCAAATGGCGTTTCAATACCGGGAATGCTGGCCCGCATGTTGTAACCGACAAGTCAGGATGGACGCTTCGGTCAGGCAGTTCGTACAATGGAGGCACTCCTTACAACAACAAAAACAAGGCTGCATTGGTAAGTGATGATGGCCGGATATGGGTGGGCGGCGTTCAACTGGAAATCAATCCAGATGGAACAGGATTACGACCTGTTGCCCATGGCTTCCGTAACAGCTATGAAACCTATGTTGATTCGTATGGAGACATGTGGCAAAACGATAACGATGACCAGGTAGTGACATGCAGGGTGAGTTGGCTGATGGAAGGCGGTAATGCTGGTTATTTCAGTGCAGATGGCAGCCGGTTTTGGCAGGCGGATCAGCGGCCGGGTCAAGACATGTTTACTGCGCATTGGCATCAGGAAGATCCAGGCGTAATGCCTGCTGGAGACAATTCTGGTGCAGGATCTCCAACTGGCATGGTGTTGAATGAGGGAGATGGCTTGGGCAAGGCATACAGAGGAATGCTGTTCAGTGCAGACGCTGGAAGAAATCTTGTTTTTGGATACAAACCGCAATTAAAAGGCAGTGGATTTGATTTGAACGGGAAACGGACCAATTTCATCACATCCCTACCGAAGGACAATGAGGCATATGTCTGGAATGACAAAGGACATCAATATGACAAGCGAAAATGGTTTCGCCCAAGCGATGTCATGATGGGTACTGATGGTGCCATGTACATTGCCGACTGGTATGATCCTGTTGTTGGAGGGCATCAAATGAAAGACAGCATCGGATACGGAAGGATTTACCGGATCACTCCCAAGGGGAAAAATCTAAGGTCTCCATTGATTGATGTCAATACTGAAGATGGATTGCTGGAAGCCCTAAAAAGTCCTGCTGTAAATGTAAGGGCATTCGGATTTGAACGTGCAAGAGCATCAGGATTCGGTGAAAGCAGAAAAAAATTGGTGAACACATTGCTGTCATCTGAGAATCCTTACCACCATGCAAGGGCCGCCTGGCTGCTGAACACTGCAGACAGTGCCGGTAAAAAAACACTGGAACAATGGATAGCGGGAAAGGATACACGGTTGAATGTTGTTGCTTTCAGGGCCTTGCGTCAATCCACTGCGAAACCTCATCTTCTAAAGCTAATCAGCCAACAGATCGGAAGAAATTCATTCCTGGACCGCGAAATGGCCATTGCCCTCCGGGACTTCAACTGGGTTGAAAAAAAAGAGTTGATTCAGCGCATCACCAATCGCTATGATGGCAACGACGACTACTTGCTCGAGACCATTGGCATCATTGCTGAACACCATGAAGAAGAACTCTACAACTATATAACCAAAAAATATGGTGCCAAACTTCAAACAGCGCCAGGACAATGGATAAAAGCTTACGCAAGATTGGTTTGGCGGTTACACCCTGCATCCGCAGTACCCAAACTCAAAGCCTGGATTTTGAATTCCGCTATCCCTGTAACAGAACGCAAGCGGGCAATGACGGCTCTTGCATTCATCAACGATAGCAAGGCTGCAAAAACGATGCTGGCAGTTTCCGGTTCTTCAAACAAAACCATTGCAGATCAGGCAAAATACTGGCTGGCATTCAGGCAGGGAAATGACTGGGCTGATCTACTGGACTGGAAAATGGTTGGTTTTGATTTGAAACAAGAGCGGCACCTGGCTTCAATGGTTGCGGCCAAAGAACGAATCCTGAATCTCAATATTTCAGTTGATGACCGTTGCAGAACAGCTACAGGAATGGCAAATGATGAAGTAGGGGGCAGAATACTTTTAGGATTAGGTGAGGCCGGTAGCATTCCCGCTGATATCCAATCCTGTGTCAGCAAAGGATTCACTAAAAATCCAGACCTCGGCAATCGGTTAAGGGCAGAGAAATTGTTCTCTGAAAAAAATCAACACGTGGATTTGGGCATGTCAAATGGTGCAGGAATAAATGTTTCAGCCAATTTTGCGAAAGGGAAAAATATTTTCATGGGGAAATGTTCATCCTGTCATAAAATTGCTGCTGCCGGAAGCGACATTGGCCCTGACCTAACATTTATTGGAAAAAAATTAGACCAATCCTCCCTCATCAACGCAATCAAATATCCCAATGCCTCCATTGTATTTGGCTATGAATCCTGGATCATTGACACGAAAGCGGGAGAATCCTTTTATGGCTTTCTGGTTGCAGATGGCAAGAACGTCATCATCAAAGATCTATCTGGAAAGAAACATGTAATACCCGCTGAATCGGTAACCAAAAGAAAAAAGCAGGAATCTTCCATCATGCCTAATGCATTGGCATTGGGATTGACGGAGGAAGACCTTGTGCACCTGACAAAGTACCTGCTTGAGTTGAAACAGTAAAATTCCCAGTGTTCGCGTTCCTCTGCATCATCTTAAAAGCCCGGTACCAATCATCTCTGAACGCATTTGTTCATCGTTATAAATCCTGATGAGCTTATCGCCAATGTCTTGCGGATCTTTTTCGTTGAAAAACATGCCAGCCATGCCGGCGAATTCAGCCATGCTGCTGTTCTCTGCAGTAAGCACGGCTACTCCGGCTTTCATGGCATTGACCACGGATATTCCAAACCGTTCGTATCGGCAGGGATGCACCATGGCATAAGCTGCACTAATGATGGAAGACTCATCAACTGGTAACAAATGCTCCATCAACAATACGTCATTCCTGTATTTATAAGACTCAAGGGCTGTAAGGATGTTGGCAGAATATTCTCCCTGCGGCCCAGCCAACACCAGTTTCATGTTGCTGCCTATCCTTTTTTTGAAAAGGGAAAATCCTTTGAGCAGTTCAATGATGTTGGCAGCCGGATGAACAGGTCCACGGTAAAGGAAGTAAGCATCGCCTTGCGTGAATTGATAGCGCACCACATCACGTGCATCTTCATCAGTTGGCCTGTATAAATCTTCTGCCACTGGGGCAAGAATGCTGATCTTGTCTCTCACCTGGGGGAAATATTTCAGGACTTCCGTTTTTGTGTAGGCGGAGAAGACAAAAACATTGTCGGTGTTCTGGACAGATTTTTTCAACCATTTGTTTTCCCGATAGGAATCCCAAAAACCAACCAAAGATCCTGGTGCACGATGATAAAAATCATGAATCACAAGATCATTTTCCCCGAGTTTCAAGGATGTTGCATGGTGCAGGATGGCCTCGTATGCTGGTGGTATGGATGACTTGAAATAAAGGTTCGGCATACCGCAAAGATAAGACCAGACTTCTTCCAACAACCTATCTTTACACCATAAATAGCTGCAATGAAAAAGGCAACACAATACATCCACGCCGGTGCTCATCCCGATCCAAGCACTGGGGCGATCATGACGCCCATCTACCAAACGTCGACCTATGTGCAGGAAGGGCCTGGTGTGAACAAGGGCTATGAATATGCCCGTTCCCAAAACCCCACCAGGCAGGCCCTGGAAGAGGCATTGGCGGTTATTGAGGAAGGAAAATTCGGACTGGCTTTCGGCAGTGGTGTTGCGGCAACCGATGCGGTGATGAAACTGCTGAAACCAGGAGATGAAGTGATTGCAGCCAGCGACATGTATGGCGGAACCTACAGGCTGTTCAGCAAAATTTACAGCAAATTCGGGATTATTTTTCACTATGTAGACATGAGTATTGTTGACAATATTGAAACAAAAATCAATGTCAATACAAAACTGATCTGGGCGGAAACGCCGACCAATCCGTTGATGAACATTGCCGACATCAGGGGAATTGCCGCCATTGCACAAAGGCATAAAGTTTTGCTCTGTGTAGACAATACGTTTGCATCCCCTGCGCTGCAGAACCCGCTCTCACTGGGCGCAGACATCGTGATGCATTCTGCCACAAAATACCTTGGAGGCCACAGTGATGTGATCCAGGGGGCCTTGGTGATGAACGACCAGGCCTTGCGGGATGAATTGTATTTTATCCAAAAAAGCTGTGGCGCGGTACCCGGACCCATGGACTGTTTTCTGGTACTCAGGGGCATAAAAACACTGGGCATCAGGATGGAAAGGCATTGCCAGAATGGTGCTGCCATTGCTCATTTTCTCAAGGCCCACCCGGCTGTAAAAAAAGTATACTGGCCTGGTTTTGAAGATCACCCAGGCCATGCCGTTGCCAAAAGCCAGATGAAGGATTTTGGGGGCATGATCAGTTTTGAATTGAAGCTGGATACCATGGAAGCAGCGCGAACACTGCTTTCCAATACCAGGCTTTTTTCACTGGCCGAAAGCCTGGGTGGTGTAGAATCCCTGATCAACCATCCGGCCAGCATGACGCATGCTTCCATTCCGAGAGAGGAAAGAATCAGGAACGGATTGGGCGATACCCTGATCCGCCTGTCTGTAGGTATTGAAGATGCAGACGACCTGATTGCAGACCTCGACCATGCCATTCAACTGGCGATAACCAGTTGATCTTCGTTTTTCTGATTACCTAC
>JBIJAE010000262.1:0-2962 GCA_044345895.1 Chitinophagaceae bacterium | reverse complement strand
CAACCGGGAGATGAGGTCATTTGTGATGAACTCTCGCATGTCTATCAATATGAAGGGGGCGGAATAGCCTCCAATTCCGGCGCTTCTGTAAAATTGTTGCAAGGTGACCGCGGCAGGATTACTGCCTCCATGGTAGAAGCCTCCATTCACAACCCCGATGATATCCATAAACCGTTGTCGCGGCTGGTGGTTTTGGAAAATACTGCCAACCGAGGCGGCGGAAGCTGTTATGCGTTCAATGATATATTAGAAATTGGCACTGTTGCCCGAGAGCATGGCCTTTCCTTTCACATTGATGGAGCAAGGTTATTCAATGCGTTGGTTGCCAAGGGAGAAACAGCATTGCAATATGGCCAGGCCTTTGATACCATTTCCATTTGTCTGAGCAAGGGACTGGGCGCTCCGGTTGGCAGCCTTTTGTTGGGAGATGCCCATTTCATCAAAAAAGCCAGGCGCATCAGAAAAGTATTTGGCGGCGGCATGAGGCAGGCGGGCAGTCTGGCAGCGGCTGGATTGTATGCATTGCAGCACAATGTTGACCGACTGAGCGCAGACCATGCACATGCCAAGACTATTGAAGCAATGCTCAAGGAAAAATCCTTTGTCAAGGAAGTTGTGCCGGTAGAAACCAATATAGTGATCGCAGAATGCAGGTCAGATTTCAACCTTCCTGCATTCATTTCCAGCATGAGCGATAAAGGAGTTTTGTTTTTTGCCATCTCCCCCACCCGTTTCAGGATGGTCACCCACCTGGATATCCATGCAGACATGATCAATCAATTAGAAGACATTTTAAAACAATACAACTAATGCACTTCCCCACCATCAATCCTACAAAAACCCAGGCCTGGAAAAAACTTCAAGCACATGCAGAAAACATGAAGCAGGTGCACATGCGTGAACTGTTCAGCCAAGACCCTAATCGTTTCGACAGTTTTTCGCAAATAGACGGAGACCTGCTTTTTGATTATTCCAAGAACCTCATCACGGCTGAAACGCTCGCATTGCTGAATGAACTGGCTGGTGAATGTGGTTTGAAAGATGGGATCAAGGCCATGTTTGAAGGGGAGAAAATCAACCGCACAGAAAACCGTGCAGTTCTGCATACAGCACTGAGGAATTTTTCAGGCACACCAGTAATGACAGGTGGTGAAGATGTGATGCCCAAAGTGAAGGCAGTGCTCGCACAAATGAAAACATTGTGCAATAAGATTCATGGTGGAGAATGGAAAGGATACACGGGCAAGCCCATCAAACAAATTGTCAACATCGGCATTGGCGGAAGTGATCTTGGCCCGGTGATGGTAACTGAAGCGCTTAAACCTTATTGGGTTGAGGGCATGCAGGTTCATTTTGTTTCCAATGTTGACGGAACGCATATTGCTGAATGTCTGAAAGTTATAGAGGCTGATGAAACCTTGTTTTTAGTTGCTTCAAAGACTTTCACTACGCAAGAAACCATGACCAATGCCCATACTGCCAGGGATTGGTTCATTCAACAATCAGGTGATGCTGCCCATGTTGCCAAACATTTTGTGGCCCTCTCTACCAATCAAAAAGCCGTGGTTGAATTTGGCATTGCCAAAGAAAACATGTTTGAATTCTGGGATTGGGTTGGAGGAAGGTACAGCCTCTGGAGTGCCATCGGACTATCCATCGCCCTGACCATTGGCTATGAGCATTTTGAAGCATTGCTGAAAGGAGCGCATCAAATGGATGAACATTTCAGGAACAATGCTTTTGAAGAAAACATACCGGTGAAAATGGCCATGATTGGCCTTTGGTATGTCAATTTCTTTGGCGTTCAATCTGAGGCGATCCTTCCCTATGACCAATACATGCACCGTTTTTCCGCCTATTTCCAACAAGGAAACATGGAAAGCAACGGAAAGCGGGTAGACAGAAATGGCGAAACGCTTGATTATGCTTCAGGCCCAGTGATCTGGGGCGAGCCTGGCACCAATGGACAACATGCTTTCTACCAGCTGATCCATCAGGGAACCGTTTTGATTCCCTGCGATTTTATTGCCCCTGCAATCAGTCATAATCCTATTGGCGATCATCACCTTAAATTAATGACCAACTTCTTTGCCCAAACAGAGGCGTTGATGAATGGAAAGACTGCTGAAGAGGCGGCTGCAGAATTGCCTCTACTTTCTGAAGAACAAAGAAATGTGCTGGTGCCCTTCAAAGTATTTGAAGGCAACAAACCCACCAATTCATTTCTTGTCAAGAAAATCAATCCATTTGAATTGGGCAAACTCATTGCAGCCTACGAACACAAAATCTTTGTTCAAGGGATCATCTGGAACATTTACAGTTTTGACCAATGGGGTGTGGAATTGGGAAAGCAACTGGCGAACAAGATTTTACCACAACTGGATGGATCAAAGCAGATTGAAGGGCATGACAGTTCTACAACGGGGTTGATGAAGGCGTTTATAGGGTTGAGCTTGCCTGCCGAAGGCAGGGGTGTAGAGGTTTAGAGGTTGAAATGTTTAGGGGTTTAGTGGTTTAGAGGTTTAGTGGGTATTTCATTTATTCCTTTTCATGCGAAACATCACCACTCCATGATGAGGGATGACAGTTGATATGCTGCCTTTGAAAGCACCCAGGTCTTTCTGGCGCCAAACATCCCTGATCTTGAAATTGCCCACCAGCCCAATTTCATTGAAATTCAATGCAAATGTTCTGGGTTGTTCATTTCCCCACCTGAAATAGGAAGCCGGTGTTTTTCCATAACCGGCAATATTGAAGATTCCAACTGCATGATCACCATTTTCCAACTCCCGTTTCCATACCTGAAACCCATCTTTTTCCAAAACCAAACGTGCAGCCTTGCCAAGCGGATCCTGGTTGATGGCAATGACTTCATCATTGGATAGCAGGTTCAGGGTGAAGGCATCCAACCGCTCAATCGGGCAGCCAATCAACATGGGAGATGCAATCAGGCTGAAAATAC
>JBIJAE010000261.1:0-2963 GCA_044345895.1 Chitinophagaceae bacterium | reverse complement strand
CGATGCGGGCATCACTTCCAACACCCAAACGAACCATGTCCACATCGGCACCCAGCCTTTCGCAAAGCTGTGCAATCTCATTCATGAAAGAAATCTTGGTGGCCAAAAAAGAATTGGCTGCATACTTAGTCAGTTCTGCTGAACGAACATCCATGTAAATCAATGGATTTCCTGATCGCACAAAGGGTGCATACAATTCATTCATCAACTTCTTTGACCGCTCTGAATTTGTTCCAATCACAACCCGATCTGGCTTCATGAAATCCTCTACGGCAACCCCTTCTCTCAGGAACTCAGGGTTGGAAACAACATCAAATTCTACCATGCTGTTTTCAGCAATGGCCTTTTGTACTTTCTCCGCAGTTCCAACAGGAACCGTGCTCTTGTCTACCACTACTACATACTCTTCAATGATTTTTCCCAGGTCTTTGGCAACCCCCAGTACATATTTGAGATCTGCAGAACCATCCTCTCCTGGAGGCGTCGGAAGGGCAAGAAACAAAATCTTGGCATCCTTGATGCCCGCCTTCAGGTCTGAAGTGAAATGTAGGCGCTGCTCTTTGAGGTTTCTCAAAAATATTTTTTCAAGCCCGGGTTCGTAGATGGTGATTTCTCCGGCACTGAGTTTGTCTACTTTTTTCTGGTCTATGTCAATACAGGTGACCTCATTGCCAGTTTCAGCAAAGCAGGTACCTGTTACAAGTCCAACATATCCGGTTCCAATGACTGCAATTTTCATGAGATGAGTTTATTTGACGAAGGTGTTTACATGATTGACAATAAAATCCAGTTGATCCCGGTCCAATTCTGTATGAATGGGCAGAGATACAACCCGCTGGGTAAGCCAGTCGGTCACAGGCAGGTCTACAGCAGGCAGATTGAGAAAGGAAAACATATTTTGCCGGTGGGCTGGCACAGGATAATAAATCATGGCAGGGATACCCACAGCAGCCAGTTGTTCAACCAGTTCATCCCTGTTATGGTCTTTCAGTATCAGCGTATACTGGTGAAAAACATGGGTATTCCCATCAGCAATATGCGGTACTGTTATTTTTGAATTCGATGAAAATGCTTTTGAATAAAAAGCAGCTGCCTGCCTTCTGGCCTCATTGTACTGATTCAAATGCCTTAGTTTGACATTCAATACTGCAGCCTGAATCGAGTCAAGCCTGGAGTTACATCCAACGATATCGTGATAATACCGCTTGCTCTGGCCATGGTTGGCAATCATCCTCATTTTATCCGCAAGGCTGGCATCACGGGTAACGATTGCGCCGCCATCCCCAAAACATCCCAGGTTTTTGGAAGGAAAGAACGAAGTACATCCTATATCTCCAATGATACCGGTCATGCGCACCGTACCGTCACTGAACTGAATGGTAGCACCGATGGCCTGTGCATTGTCTTCTATCACAAAAAGTCCAAACTCCTTTGCAATGGCCATGATTTCTTTCATGGGGGCAGACTGACCATACAAATGAACTGGTACAATCGCCTTTGTCCTGGAGGTAATAGCCTCCCGAATCTTGCTGGGATCAATGCAAAATGTCCGTGGATCAACATCCACAAAAACAGGGTTCAGCCTCAACAAGGCCATCACTTCTGTTGTGGCGATATAAGTAAATGAAGGGGTGATGACCTCATCACCTGGCTCCAAACCCAAAGCCATCATGGCTATCTGCAATGCATCTGTACCATTGGCACAGGGAACAACATGTTCAATACCCAGAAACTGTCCCAATTGTCCTGAAAAATCAGTGACAGCCTTTCCATTGATGAATGATGCATTTTGAACGACATCAGTAATTGCCTCATCAACCTCAGTTTTAATTTTGAGGTATTGCCTTTTCAAATCCACCATCTGGATAGGAACCATAATCCTTTATTTGTTGCGCAAAGGTAAGAAAATAAAGGGCATAACTCAATTTGGCCGTAGCTTTACCACATAATTCAGGCATGCTGTTTTTTTACCATATATTCCTCCATTTGTACGGTTCAGGTATACGATTTGCGTCAATCTGGAATGCCAAAGCCCGGTTATGGGTTAATGGGAGAAAAAACATATTTGAAAGACTTGAAGCCGCTGTTGAAAAGGGGCAAGGACCCATCATTTGGATGCACAGTTCCTCTCTCGGCGAATTCGAACAGGGAAAACCAGTATTGGAAAGCCTGAAAGCCGCCTACCCACAACACAGGATCCTGCTGACATTTTTCTCTCCTTCTGGATATGAAATCAGGAAAAACTATGATGGGGCGGACATGGTTTTTTACCTTCCTTTGGATGGACGCACCCGATCAAGAAAATTTCTCGGCATTGTAAGTCCTGAGCTGGCCATCTTCATAAAATACGAATCCTGGTTCTATTACCTTAATGGCCTAAAAAAAAGAGGCATTCCTACCCTGCTGATTTCGGCCATCTTTACACCGAACCAGAATTTCTTTGGGCCCTTTGGGGGCTTTCTAAGGACCTTGCTGAAAAGATACACCCACCTGTTTGTCCAGGATGCCGCATCCGCAGCCATCCTGCATAAATTCAAGTTAAAGGTTCCTGTTACCATTGCTGGAGACACCCGCTATGACCGTGTTGCGGAGGTTACCCAATTGCCTTTTCACCATGTTGCTATTGAAGCATTTTGCAATAAGAATATCACCATAATTGCAGGAAGTACCTGGAAAGAGGATGAGGAAATGCTTTCAGGATTACTGGATGCCATACCTGACCTAAAACTCATCATCGCACCTCATGAGGTTAACCAAAAACACATTCAAGGATTGATGCAACTGTTCAGGGAAAACATTCTCTTGTCTGAAGCTGATGAACATGCAAGTGTGAAGGATGCCAGTGTATTGATCATCGATTGCATTGGCATGCTTTCAAAGCTTTACCGTTATGCCACCATCAGTTATGTGGGTGGGGGATTTAATGCTGCAGGCATTCACAACATCCTGGAGCCTGCCGCATA
>JBIJAE010000260.1:0-2970 GCA_044345895.1 Chitinophagaceae bacterium | reverse complement strand
GTGCATCTCACGGAAAGCATACAGACCAGCAAAACAAAAGCAATCCACGTGTTGAACACCTATGGAGCAGCAACAATCGTCCACAGGCATGGCCAGTACGGGATCCTCACTGCCTCGGCATCTTTTCTGGAAAACAAGAAAAAAACAAAAGAACTCCTCCGCCAAACGGGCCTTGCCCTTGGCATTAAGCATTGGAAAATTGCATCATTCCCGAACCAGCCGGTCTTGATCAACCTTAAAGAGGACCCTGAAAACAAGCCATGGGTGCTGCTCTGTCATGGGAAACTGATTTCACTTGCCAACCTGAAAAATGAGGTCAACAAAGAAAGCCTGATCATGGCAGATGCTTCAACACCATTGTGGAAAATTAAGCAGTGGGAAAAAGAATCACAAAAGTTACATTTGCGCTTCAAATCAATCCCCGAAGAGGGACCTTTTACGATTCGCTGCCACCAAACCCAATAAAGATGCAAAAACAAATCCGCGCTGCACTGATCTCTGTTTTTTATAAGGATGGCCTTGAACCACTCGTCAGGCTGTTGAGTGAAAATGGTGTCGCCATTTATTCTACTGGTGGAACACAACAATATATTGAACAACTGGGCTTGGAATGCATACCTGTTGAATCTGTAACCGACTATCCATCCATTCTGGGAGGAAGGGTAAAAACATTGCATCCTAAGATCTTTGGTGGAATTCTTGGGAGGAGGGCTGTAGAGCAGGATCTGGCAGAAATGAAAGAGTATGCCATTCCTCAGATAGATCTGGTCATTGTTGACCTTTATCCCTTTGAAGAAACGGTGGCCAACACAACCGAAGAAAAACTCATCATTGAAAAAATAGACATCGGCGGGCCTTCGATGATCAGGGCTGCTGCCAAAAACTTCAGCGACCTGGTAGTTGTTGCATCAAAGGCTGACTATGCCCCATTGGTAGAAATTCTCAGGGAACAACAATGCACAACCACCCTGGCACAAAGAAGAAATTTTGCTGCCAAGGCCTTTGACATTGTCGGTAATTATGATGTGGCCATTGCACAGTATTTCACTGCAGACAATACCAGTCAGTTTCTGCACTCGGCCGGAAACCCCCAGATCATGCGCTATGGCGAGAACCCTCACCAGCAAGGCATTTTCTTCGGTAAACTCAATGAATTGTTTGACCAGTTGCATGGCAAGGAACTGTCCTACAACAACCTGGTGGATGTTGAGGCAGCGGTACAATTGATCGCTGAATTCAAAGGAGAAGATGAACCTACTTTTGCCATCATCAAGCATACCAATGTATGTGGCATCGCCACCCGAGAAAATGCCGCTGAAGCTTGGAAATATGCTTTGCAGGGAGATCCGGAAAGTGCCTTTGGCGGTGTGCTGGTCTGCAACAGTACCATTGACATGTCAACAGCAGCGCAAATCAATGAAATCTTTTTTGAGGTACTGATTGCCCCAGCATTTGATGCAGAGGCACTTGACGTGTTGACCACCAAGAAGAACAGGATCCTGCTCACCCAGAAAAAAGACCATCCTGCAACAAAACAATTCAAATCGCTCTTGAATGGTGTATTGGTTCAAGACCAGGACCATGGAAACTTTGAAAAATGGGAAGAGAGCGGCGCCAGGGTATCTACTGAAGAAGAAAAGACAGACCTGATTTTCGCCAACAAGGTTTGCAAGCACCTGAAATCAAATGCCATTGCCATCGCCAAAAACAAACAGTTGATTGGCAAAGGTTGCGGACAAACCTCCCGCATAGATTCCCTCAGGCATGCCATTGAAAAAGCAAAGCAATTCAATTTTGAACTGAAGGGTGCCGTCTTGGCCAGTGATGCCTTCTTTCCTTTTGATGACTGCGTAAAAATGAGCCATGCTGAAGGCATCGAGGCCTTCATCCAGCCAGGAGGTTCCATCCGAGACAAAGACTCCATTGCGTACTGCAAAGAAAGTGGACTGGCCATGGTGATGACAGGCCTCAGACATTTCAGGCACTGATGTCAGGAGGGATGCAGATCAGCAAATCAGAAAAATCCAAAGCACTTTTTGCAGTGGGGGTTGTTTCCATTTTATGGGGCACCACCTGGCTTGCCTCTAAGGTAGGGGTAGAATTTATTCCGCCACTGCAGCTTTCAGGCTTGCGGCACTTCATCGGCGGTGGACTCTATGTGATCTACTTCACGTTTTTTAGAAAAATGCTTCCCCAAAAACACCAGCTTTGGCAGATCTTCTGGATGTCCATCCTGATGTTTGTGATCAGCAATGCTTTCAGTGTACTTTCTGTAAAATACATGCCGAGCGGAATAGGCTCAGTTGTTGGTGCCATCATGCCCATATGGGTTGTATTGTTTACCGGATTGGTTTTCAACAAAGTCAAATTCAAGCGCAAAACCATTGTTGGCATTGCCATGGGCTTTGCAGGTGTACTCATCACTTTTTTTGACTTTATCGAGCAGATCCTGCACACTGATTTTTCTCTGGGCATCCTGTTTGGTGTAATTGCAAGCATTGCCTGGGCACTCTCCACATTGTTCACCGCCAAGCAGGCGAAAGACATGGATCCCTATTTTTCGCTGGGATGGCAGATGTTTGTCAGTGGCACCCTGCTTTCGGTCTTCTCCTTGATTACGGGAAATTTCGTTCCAGTTTCGCAAATACCCATGAACGCATGGTTGTCTATAGGATACCTGGTATTGATTGGCTCAGTGATTGCATTTGGTGCCTACATATATGCCCTGAAACGTTTGCCTACTGCACTGGTAGCGGTACATTCCTATATCAACCCCATTGTAGCCATTATCCTGGGCAATATTTTGATGCAGGAAAAATTAACCGCCCTTGTCGTTGTGGGAACCATGATTACTCTCTGGGGAGTTTACCTCGTCAACAATAGTTTTAAGAAGGCAAAGGCTTAGGAGTGTCTTGTTTTTCCCTCCAAAGCTGATTGAAGGTTTTTGCAGGAAAATCAAGGTCTGCCCTT
>JBIJAE010000259.1:0-2974 GCA_044345895.1 Chitinophagaceae bacterium | reverse complement strand
TACGACCTACACCACCTTCTACAGTTGGTGCTGGGTCTTGCGGACGGTTGGTAGGTGCCTTACCCAAAAGGATAATACCACCCCAATCTCCAGGAGTTCTTTGACCAATTGCCTTTCCGCTTGTGAATACAATAGGATCATTTGCCCTTCCATCAGCGATCAATTTAGCACCTCTCTCAATGATCAAGGCACCTTTCTCAGTGATGTCACTGACAACCACACTTCCAGGAGCGATGGTAAGGGTATTTCCATCAGTGAGGTAAACATATCCCTTCAAGGTGTATTTACCCTTAGGCAGAAAATAACTCTTGTTCAAAATACCCTGAATGATACCACCGTTTGTAACGGGATTTTGAGGATCTGTACCTACAGCTCCTCCACCGGTTGTATTGTTGATGGTTTCCTCGAAGTTAACCTTAATACAAGAACTGAAAGAGAGCATTGCGATGGAGAAAAGTCCAAAAAGGATTTTTTTCATAAACTGTGTTTTGACTTTTTGTTGCTAAAAATTTTTATTTATTTTTTTTTGCTGATATTGAAATCATAGGAGAATCCTATCGAGATGGTTGAACCAGGTGTAAAAGCATTGAAAAGTCTGTCTACACCATTCTTGTAGGCGGTCGGACCATCAACATTTTCATAGAAATAAAAAGCATTGTTCAGGATATCTGAGAAATTGATTTTGATTTCTCCCCTATCCTTGATGATTTTTTTTGAAAGCTGAAGATCAAGCTGGTTTCTTGGACGCTCAAAAACATTGGGGAATTCCTGGTTGCCCACCAAAGTCAATCGCTCTCCAACTTTGTTGAACAAAACAGATGCATTGAACTTGGCACTGGTGTACTGAAGTCCGGCATTGAGCAAGTAGGGTGATTGACCTTGCAATGGCCTGTCTGCCTTAACTTCTGTATTGCCCGCACTAAGATCGTTAAAGGTTACTTCAGATTGGATATAGGTATAGTTTCCGAAAAATGAAAAGTTCTTCAATGAGGGTGAAATGAACTCCAATCCCTTCCGCACTTCCAACTCAAGACCGATGGTCTCTGCACTGAGTGCATTCTGGTAAAAATAACGGCGAGAGTCAGCATTGCTTGATGGATCCAACCTCAACTCAATGGGGTCAGTGAAGTTTTTATAAAAAACACCCAGGGTAATGGCTTCTCCAGCTTTGGGATAAATCTCGTATCGTAGATCGTAGTTTAATATGGAACTGCGCATCAATCCTGTATTCCCCTGAACACCATAATTCATCTCGTAATCATAAAAAGCAAACTCAGCAATCTCCCTGAACTCCGGACGTGCCACTGTTCTGCTTGCAGCCATACGGATATTCTGCTTGTCGCCTGTGTTCAACATCAGGTTTATTGATGGCAAGAGATCCAATTTCTCCGTAAGATTGGTATTTCTTTTACCAGTTTGGTCTTTGGAGGAGAGCAACTGCTGGAAATTTTCTGCCCTCAATCCCCAAATGATCCTGAAAGCTCCAAACTGATTGTCCATCATGCCATAACCGGCATTCAAGACTGATACACCAAAATAACGGTCCTGGTTGTTGGTGAACTCTTCCAAAATGTATCCGTTTTGACCGATGTTGTCAGGGAAGAAAGCGGACTCAACAGGTTTGAAGGCGTTGGCAGCAACGAAAGAATTGAAATTGGTGATGTTATACCTGAAGATACGGCTCCTGAAATCGCGGATGCGTGCAAGACTTGAGCCACCAATTTTCAATGTTTGCTTGTTCTTTCCACCCCAGTTCATTGGAACAATCAACTGACCGCCCCCACCAAAACTATAATCCTTCAATGAGCTGTAAAATCTCCTGGTATCATCAGGATCAATTTCGAATGGCCTATTGGTATTCAATGATCGTGCATACAAAGCACTGCGAAGATCAGGTTGACTTTTAAGGTTATGGCCTGCATTTCCATTCCACTTGAATTTGATTCCTTTTGCAGTCAATTGGTGCTCACCCTCAAGCTGAGCACTGTAGAGCGATCGTTGGTTCAAGAAAGATGAGTAGAACTGGATATCATTGAGCCTGCTGGTATTGTATCCTGTCCGGGTATAATAATTGTCTTCATAAAACTGATTGAACAGGTTCTTCAATGAAATCTTGTGCTTGCCCTTGACCCAGGTGATGTTTGCTACCCCACCAAGATTGGTTTGGTAATGGTTTTGATTGTCGTTAAAATTAAAAACTGTTGTTCCGTTGGCCTCGTAGAATGAACGTTCTACATTGTAAACCAACATGGAGTTTCTGTAGTTTGCCGCCACCAGTACACCCAGATTGGCGCCATTTTTCAGCTGATAGTTTTTCGCAAACGTGATGTTGAACGTTTTGATAGGAGCCGCAATACCTGACTGTGGTTGGTAAACATCACCCCTGAAGCTCTGGCTGAGTTCGATTTGTTTTTTCAGTCCCGCAGCATCTTTTCCGAGTGCCCTATACAATTGGGCGGTTGCAGGGAAACTATCGGGCAGGTTTCTTGTTCCATCGTCAAATCCCAGCCAATCATATTGATTTCGCTGGTTGCTAACAAATGGTTTGAAGGTTGATTGGGTATTGTAACCAAGTCCGAAACCCACAGTAAGAACGTCCTTTGCAGGAATATCCTTTGTATTCACCTGCACCAACCCCCCGGTGAATTCTCCGGTAAACTCAGGCGTTGCAGTCTTATTGATGATAATGTTGTCGATCAATGCAGCAGGAAACATGTCAAACGAGAAGGCTTTTTTATCAGGCTCACTGCTTGGCAGCAGGGCTGAATTCAGCATGGCAGAATTATACCGATCAGACAAACCACGAACAATTACAAATTTGTTGTCTTGCACCGAGGCTCCACTCACCCGCTTGAGCACTTCTCCCGTGTTTTTGTCTGGTGTCCTTTTGATGAAATCAGCGGCCAAACCACTGGACATGGCCGTGTTGTTGCGCTGAAACGTCAACAAAGCAATGCTGCTCTCTTGACGTCGT
>JBIJAE010000258.1:0-2990 GCA_044345895.1 Chitinophagaceae bacterium | reverse complement strand
AGAGTGTTTGTTTTCTCTTTTTCATGGATCATTCGCCTGAGCATCCCCATGTTCATTCCCAAATCCATGATTCCTCCAAATACAACAGCATTGAGAATAAGACCATATAGGGCGAACTGCTCGTTGCCCAGTGCACTAAGCAACTTGGTTGTCAGGAACAATACCGACAGCGCAGAAAAAAGCTGCGACATGAAGGTTGCCCCAACATTGGCAAGGTAAAGGCGATTAGATAGAAATAGCTTCCGAATCATTTACATACAATATTCCCAACCAGGTCCAAAAAGGGAATGCCCCCATCGGACCTTCAAGATAAACATCAAAACTTGCATTGACGAGAAATGCCATCATCATCACCAATACCATAACATTGAATTCATTGCCATTGGAAGCACGAATATTTTTCATGTGCATCCCAATCCACCAGAACCAAATGAACAGAAAAACAAACCCAAACCTGGCCAATATGTTGAGGTGGAAATTATGCGGCGCACGAAGGCCTTCGTTTTCAACCTTGATGTCATTAATGAGTGCAAGATTCTCACCTACCCCTTTTCCAACAATTGCATTTTTAGGGGTTGTTGCGTCGGTAAGAATTTTGTACCACCAGGCAAGCCTCCAAACTTTATTGTCTGACAATGAGCCGTCAATATCTGTAGAAAAAATACTTGTAACATTCTGTTTCAACTGCTCAATACCGATTGTTCTTCCCTGAAAATTTTCATCCACCTTGGTATTGACATAAAAAGCCAATACGATGAGCAATACAAAAGGGATAACCTTAATGTAACTGGAAATGGCTGCTGCACTGAATTTTTTCCTGTAAACAAACAGAAACAAAAACAAGCCGGCTACATATGAAAGCATCCCGGCCCTGTTATAGGCAGCAATCACCAAAAACAGGTAAGCAATGATGATGATGTTCATTGCCAAAAAACGTTTGCTCATCTTGATATGCCCACAAAGCAGCAGCAGCGTTGTGATCAGGAGATGTATAGCCATGTCGCCATACTTGTACATGAGCAGCGGTATGTCTCCAAACAATTTAAACGTCTGAAAAAAAGGAATATAGGAAACAAGCAGAAACGTGCAGAAGACTACAAGGGGATACCATTTGTAAAGCGTGAATATTTTTTGTTTGAATTGTTCAAAATCACCAATAAAAAGAAATACAATAAAAATAAAGAATGCATAAAAAAACATGAACGCATCCTGAAGCAACTCAACCAGTGGGTACTTGCCTAATCCGAACAAGAACCAAATGCCAGTAATGGAAATAAAAAACGCAACCAACTTAACTGGCTTGTTCCAGATAATAACATAGTTCTTGAGATTGAATAGCATCAATACAACTCCAAGCACAAGCATGATTTCAGCCAAAAATGCATAGGCCACCCCTTTGTTGAAATAGGCATACAATGCGTAAACAAACACAAATACATTGAGGTAAAGCCTTGTAAGCTGTTTTATCGCAGGCTGCAAATGATGTTATTTTTAAGGTCTAACACAGCGAGAAATGCTTTTTTGAAGAACTGGTTTTCTTTGTCCCGTATGGTACTGGTGATTTGATTGCCCTTGATTACCTCTGGTAAAATTCCACCTAGCCTCAGTTCGTCTTGACTAAAAAAAAACTTGAATTGATCAACGGGATGAGAGATCTTATTGGTGCGTTCTAACAACAATGCTGCTGCTTTTTTATTGAGCGAATAGCCGTAAGTGCAATAGGCTGTTTTGATAAAAGGAATGCCCACAGTGAATTGTTCATCAACTGCCTTCCTCGACGACTTAAACAATTTCATGTGCCCTTCCCATGCTCCCCAAAAGAACATGTCCTTGTCTTTCGTTAGCGTGGCGAAATTATTTTTAAGGAACATTGGATGAGCAATCATGCTATCCGATTCAAAAACCAGAAAATGATCTTGATCATTTTGGGATTCCTTCATAATCATGGCCCATACCCGGCGGTGGCTGAGTAGACAGCCCAATTCACCCATCAGCAAATCCTTTCCAGTCCTTTGCTTTGAACAGCTGATCAACGCATCCCTGAATGGGACATGCTGTTTTCCTGGATAAACAGCAGCCACTTTATCAACTGAAAATGGCGCATCTGTCAAAAGCTTTTCAATATGGGCTTTCCGATGCGTTTCTGATTCATCACAAATTAGAAATCCTTTCACGCTAAGTTTTTGCCACTGGATGTATAAATTCAATTACACGCGCTACATCCCCAAGCACCCCGTAAGCCTTTGTTTCTCTGGAATATGGGGTCATCCATTCTGGATTGGGCATCCCCTCATAACAAACAAAATGGGGCCGATTGAGCAATTGCGAAAGATGTGCGGGTAGGCTGTCTGCCGTTATCACCAAATCAGCTGCTTGAATCAACCTGATCAAGTCAGTAAATGAATCATGGGTTGCTACTTTCCCGACTGGAACAGTCTGAATGTTTTTGAAAAAAGCCGTGGTTACCTCAAAGCCCTGCTTCATCAAGCTGGATGCCAGTTCATGGATGAATGATGGCTGAAATGATTTTGACTTTTTCCTGGATTCTGGCAGCACAAGAATTGTATGAATTGCAGTTGTTGGTGGTGTTTGAAAAGCCAACATTTCCGGTGCTACCCCAAAATGCACTAGATAGGAATCGTAAATGTTCTTGCTTTTCTTATGAATATAGGGGAAACTGCTGCCAAGAAAAGGAGCAATCATCCACTGTTTGCGGCGCTGCTCAAAAAACAACTGTATCCCACTCCTTCCTAAACCCTTAAACCTTTCAACCCCTAAACCCTCACCCTTTATCCCTAAACCCTTAAACCCCTCAACCCCTAAACCCTCACCCCTCAACCATCTCCGCAAGTTCATCAACTCCTTGAACGAATGCAACTCAAGCGAATGCTTATTGGTGAAATATCCAAAGATCTTTTTCTTTATGCCAAAGTCAATAAATTGAATATTCAAATCGATATCAGTCAAAGAAGCCTTAAGATCATTGTACA
>JBIJAE010000038.1:0-9531 GCA_044345895.1 Chitinophagaceae bacterium | reverse complement strand
GCAGACACCATAGTAGGACTGGTCAATGGCCAACCTGTGGGTGCTGGTAAGTATACTTTTTTCAGTTTCGAAACAAATGCTGTAGTGCCAAGCACTGACTCCAATTCAGTGAAGTGGGATGTGGCAGTAAGAGGTACAACCATCATCACCAATGGCGGAAACAGCGGTCCTGGAGTGGGTGGTGCCTTTGTTTACGTAGGAACATTTGATGATTTGAAGACTGTGCCAAAGGATTCGGTTTTCAGACCAGACAATGCACCCACCTCTTATGCAGTGCCCAACACCAGCAACAGAGGATGGTATGTGTATAGCCCGGTTACCATGCTCATTACACCCATTCCTGGAAGGGTACTGGTGTTCAAAACAGCCAAGGGTAAATACGCAAAAGTTGAAATCCTGAATTACTACAGGGGCGGGGTAACTCCTGCGGCAACTGCTTCTGATGCTGAAAAATTAAAAAACCAACGTTATTATACTTTTCGCTTTGCCTACCAGGCCGACGGAACCATGAATTTCAAGTAAAACCCTTAAACTTTTTTCTACCTTTGCCTCCTTAGGAAAAAGTATGGGAAAGACTTATAAAGAATACGAGCAACTCAACCTCCCCGCGTTTGAAAAGGAAATCCTGGCAAACTGGGAACAGGAAGATGCATTTGGAGGCAGCATCCGCAACAGGGAAGGGGCAAAGCCCTTTGTTTTCTACGAAGGACCGCCCAGTGCCAATGGCATGCCGGGAATACACCATGTAATTTCCCGGACGCTGAAAGACCTGGTTTGCAGGTACAAGACCATGAAGGGCTTTCAGGTGAAAAGAAAAGGTGGATGGGATACCCATGGCCTTCCCGTTGAGCTTGGCGTAGAAAAAGAGCTTGGCATCACCAAAGAGGATATCGGTAAAACAATCAGTGTAGAAGCATACAACCAGAAATGCCGCGAGGCAGTATTGCGCTACAAGGATAAATGGGACGAGATCACAACCAAAATGGGTTACTGGGTTGACCTGCAACACCCCTACGTTACATTTGAAAATGATTATATCGAATCCCTTTGGTGGTGTTTGAAGCGGTTGTACGACAAAGGCTATCTGTATGAGAGCGTCAGCATCCAGCCTTACTCTCCTGCTGCTGGCACAGGGCTGAGTTCACATGAACTCAACCAGCCCGGAACTTACAAAGACGTAAAAGATACTTCTGCAGTTGCCCTCTTCATGCTTTCAGAAAATGGCAACGACAATCACCCTTCGTTTTCAGCATTGAAGGGAATGAACACAGGCAAAGGCCCGCTTTATTTTATGGCATGGACCACCACGCCCTGGACCCTGCCTTCCAACCTGGGCCTAACCGTAGGCCCTTCGATTGAATATGCACTGGTATCAAGTTTCAATCCTTATACCGGAGAGCCATTGACAGTGGTTTGCGCAACAGCCCTGCTTCCAAAATACTTCAAAGAAGAGGCTGCAGCATTGGCATTTGAAGAATTCAAGGCAGGAGACAAATTGATTCCCTGGAAAGTATTGGGCACCATCAAAGGCAAAGCACTTGAAGGGCTTTATTACGATCAGTTGATGCCGTCTGCTGCCAATGCACTGAGTGTTATACAAGAAATTACGCCTGGCGCAGACCCTTTCAAAGTGGTGGTTGGTGATTTTGTTACGACCGAAGATGGAACCGGTATAGTGCACACTGCGCCTGCATTTGGTGCGGATGACTATAAGGTGGGAAAAAAATATGGCCTTGGCATCCTTACGCTTGTTGACCGAGAGGGAAAATTTGTGGATGGCCTGGGCGAATTTAGCCACCGCTTTGTTAAGAATTACAAGAACGAAGAGAACTATGTGGATGTCAACATTGACATCTGCGTACAACTCAAGAAAGATGGTAAGGCTTTCAAAGTAGAAAAATACGAGCACAATTATCCTCATTGCTGGAGAACAGATAAACCCATCCTTTACTATCCGTTGGACGCATGGTTCATCAAAACAACTGCAATCAAGGATCGGATGGTGGAGCTCAACAAGACCATCCAATGGAAGCCCAAATCAACCGGTGAAGGCAGGTTTGGAAATTGGCTCGAGAACATGGTCGACTGGAACCTCAGCCGCAGCAGGTTCTGGGGAACACCATTGCCCATCTGGAGGACTGAAGATGGCGCTGAACAAATTTGCATAGGTTCTGTAGCAGAGCTGAATGCCGAAATCAAAAAAGCAGCTTCAGTGCTTGGTGGAGATACCAACAAACAATTTATAGAAAATGGATTGGCAGACCTGCACAAGCCATTTGTTGATGATGTGATCCTGGTGAGTGCTTCCGGTAAGGCAATGAAACGCGTGCCGGATCTGGTGGATGTCTGGTTTGACAGTGGTGCCATGCCATATGCCCAGTGGCACTATCCGTTTGAAAACCGTGAAATGGTTGAAAGCGGCAATGCTTTTCCTGCCGATTTTATTGCTGAAGGGGTAGACCAGACCCGTGGATGGTTTTACACCCTGCATGCCCTGGGCGCGCTTTTGTTTGACAGTGTTGCCTACAAAACCGTTGTTTCCAATGGTCTTGTGTTGGACAAAAATGGCAACAAAATGAGCAAACGACTGGGCAATGTTGTTGATCCTTTTAGCACCATCGAAACCTATGGTGCTGATGCCACCCGCTGGTACCTCATCACCAACGCTTCTCCCTGGGATAACCTCAAGTTTGACATCGAAGGCATCAAGGAAGTGCAGCGAAAGTTCTTCGGTACTTTATACAATACTTATCAATTCTTTTCTCTCTATTCCAATGTTGATGGGTTTACTTACGCTGAAGCAGATGTTCCTTTCAAGGAAAGGCCTGAAATTGACCGTTGGATTTTGTCAAGCCTGCAGAGCCTGATCAAGCAAGTTTCCCAGTACATGGAGGATTATGAACCAACCCTTGCAGGAAGGGCCATTGATGAGTTTGTGGACGAGTTGCTCAGCAACTGGTACGTTAGGCTTTCAAGAAGGCGGTTTTGGAAGGGAGAGTATGGAACGGATAAAATCAGTGCATACCAAACACTCTATAATTGCTTGGTGACAGTTGCGAAATTGGCTGCGCCAATTTCGCCGTTTTTCACTGACTCCATCTACCGTAACCTGAATGCAGTTACTGGTAAAGAGCCTTTCAGCTCTGTACACCATGCAGATTTTCCAGTGGCCAACGATGCATGGATTGATGTTGCACTGGAGGAAAGGATGACCATGGCAAAGGAAATATCCTCTCTGGTACTGTCAATAAGGAAAAAAGTAAACATCCGGGTGCGTCAACCTCTCCAGAAAATGCTCATTCCCGTCAAAGATGTGGCGATGAAAGTTCAATTGGAAAAGGTAGAAGACCTGATCCTGGCTGAGGTGAATGTCAAAGAAATGGAATACCTGCCGGCTGACAATGATTTCATCCGCAAAAAGATAAAAGCGAATTTTGTCTTGCTGGGCAAAAGGCTAGGTGGAAAAATGAAGCTCGCTGCCGCGGCCATTGCCGCCATGACCCAAGAAGAGATCAGGCAATTGGAGTCAACAGGGGCATTTGAACTTGTGGTAGAGGGAGAATCAATTCAACTTTTGAAGGAAGAGGTTGATATCCAGAGCGAAGATGTTGAGGGTTGGATGGTAGCTTCCAGAAATGCCCTTACTGTAGCGCTGGATGTAGTGGTGAGCCCTGCCCTTGAACAGGAGGGCAATGCCAGGGAACTTGTGAACAGGATTCAGAAGATCAGAAAGGACCTTGATCTGGAGTTGACGGACAGAATAATTGTTGAAATTCAGTCGGATCCGGGGCTGGACGACGCGTTTACACAATTTAATGCATATATTTGCGCGGAAATTTTGGCTGACCATGTCTTGCTTAAAACGGGATTATCTGAAGGGCTTGATACCGAGATTAATGGTAAAACGCTGAAGATCAATGTTATAAAAAAAGGGTAAGTACTATGGCAACAAAAAAACCAGCACCAGCAAAAACTGCGAAACCAGTTCAAAAATCAGCACCAGCAAAAAAAGCAGCTGCTCCTAAGGCTCCTGTAAAGAAGGTTGCTGCGCCAGCCCCTAAAAAATCTGTTCCAGCCAAGGCAGCTCCTGCAAAAGCAGCTCCAGCCAAGGCGGCTCCTGCCAAAGCGGCTCCTGCAAAAGCAGCTCCAGCCAAGGCGGCTCCTGCGAAAGCAGCTCCATCCAAGGCGGCTCCTGCAAAAGCAGTTCCAGCAAAGGCGGCTCCTGCGAAAGCAGCTCCAGCCAAGGCGGCTCCTGCAAAAGCAGCTCCAGCCAAGGCAGCTCCAGCCAAGGCAGCTCCTGCGAAAGCAGCTCCAGCCAAGGCAGCTCCTGCGAAAGCAGCTCCAGCCAAGGCGGCTCCTGCGAAAGCAGCTCCAGCCAAGGCGGCTCCTGCGAAAGCAGCTCCAGCCAAGGCGGCTCCTGCAAAAGCAGCTCCAGCCAAGGCGGCTCCTGCGAAAGCAGCTCCAGCCAAGGCTGCTCCTGCGAACGCAGCTCCAGCCAAGGCGGCTCCTGCAAAAGCAGCTCCAGCCAAGGCAGCTCCTGCAAAAGCAGCTCCAGCCAAGGCGGCTCCTGCGAAAGCAGCTCCAGCCAAGGCCGCTCCTGCGAAGGCAGCTCCAGCAAAACCTGCAGCAAAAGCCCCCGGAAAAAAAGTTCCTACGATTTCTCCTGAAGTAAGGTTTGCTGAGACCAGCAAGGCGCCAGCCAGCCCTGCAGAAGTACGCAAGGCACTCAGGGCCAAAGAGGCAAAAAAAGAAACCAAGGCAGTTGCCATGCCCAAAATCAATTCAAAGTCTTCCCGAAAATATGAGCCAGAGTTTACCAAATCTGTGCTTGATGCAAAAGAAGTAGTAACCCCAATGGCACCTACGCAGCGTTACTCTGATGCTGAGCTTGGTGAATTCCGTGAGCTGGTGCAAAACAAGCTCAATGCAGCCAAGCAAGAACTCAATTACCTGAATGGGTTGATCACCAGAAAGGATTCTATGAGCGGTGGAGATTCAGACAACCGCTACATGACCATGGAAGATGGAAGCCTCAGCATGGAACGTGAGCAGCTCAGCCAGATGGCCAGCAGGCAGATCGACTTCATTGAAAAGCTTGAAAAAGCAATGATGAGGATTCAAAACAAAACCTATGGCATTTGCAGGGTTACCGGAAAACTGATTGACAGGGCAAGGTTAAGGGCAGTTCCGCATGCAACCCTCAGCATGGAAGCCAAGACCAACATGAACAAGCCGGGAAGTTCCTCCCATCAGTAAAATTTGGCTGAATCGATCAATGCATTTGTTGCATGGATACGAGTTTGCTGTAAATTCCCTTTGATTCGATCAATTCATCATGTTTGCCTCTCTCGGCAATCATACCCTCGTGCAATACGATGATTTCATCTGCATACCTGATGGTAGAAAGCCTGTGTGCAATGATGATGCTGGTCCGGTCTTTCATCAGGTTATTGATGGCATCCTGAACCCATTTTTCACTTTCGGTATCCAGTGAAGAGGTTGCTTCATCCAGGATTAAAATGGGTGGATTTTTTAATACGGCTCTTGCAATGGTCAGCCTTTGTCTTTCCCCACCACTTAATTTTGACCCACGGTCGCCTACCATGCTCGCGTAGCCTTCCTCTTTGTTTTCTATAAACAGGTGTGCATTCGCAATTTTGGCAGCACCCATTATCTCATCAATTGTAGCCTTTTCATTGCCCAGCGAGATATTGGCCCTGATGGTATCATTGAAAAGAATGGGCTCCTGGGTTACAATGCCCATGAGGTTGCGCAGGTCTTTGATCTTGTACTTTTTGATATTGACGCCATCAATCAGCACCTCACCGGATGTTGCATCATGAAAACGGGGAATGAGGTCGGCCAGGGTCGATTTTCCTGCCCCTGATGATCCGACCAAGGCAATGGTCTGCCCTTTTTTGATGGTCAGGTTGATCTTGTTCAAAATGCTTTTATCCGGGTAGGAAAAAACAACGTCCCTGAGTTCGATCGTGTCATTGAAGCCTGTGATGGGCAATGGATTGGCATCCTCCATGACGGCTTGCTCCTCCATGATCAGTTTTTGAATGCGTTCAATGCTGGCGGCTCCTTTTTGGATATTATAGGAGGCTGTACTGAATGCTTTCAGGGGGTTGATGATTTGGGTAAAGATGGCAATGAACGTGAGGAAATCCGGTCCGTTCAGGGAAAAATCATGGTTCAATACCAGGGTTCCTCCGTAATACAATACACAGGAAACGGCGATGATGCCTAAGGTTTCTGAAACAGGCGAGGCAAGGTCTCTTCTTCGAATGGCCCTGTTCTTGATTTCAAAAAGATCATGGTTTTCTTTCTTGAAACGCCTTAGCTGCTGTCCCTCTGCATTGAATGCCTTCACAACCCGTATCCCGCCAAGGGTCTCTTCTATGGTGCTGAGGATCTCTCCCAGTTTTTCCTGCACACCTGTTGATACTTTTTTCAGTGACCTGCCAATTCTCCCAATCACCAGTCCTGCAATCGGCAGGAAAAGGAGCAGGAATATAGACAATTCTGGGCTGAGGCTTACCATGGCAAACAGGTAAAAAGCAATGAGTATGGGTTCTCTGAAAAAACTTTCCAGAAAACTGATGGTGGAAAATTCCACATCCTGGAGATCGTTGGTGAGGCGGCTCATGATGTCACCCTTTCTTTGCTCATTGAAAAAGCCTACTGGCAAATCAAGAATTTTGCGGAACATATCTGTTCGCATGTCGTTGATGATGCTGTTTCTGATGGGCGTCAAAAGGTACAGTGAAAAATAAAGGAACAGGTTTTTGAGCATGATGGCGGTTACCAGCACAATGCAAATGATGCCCAATGCCTTGATTTTTCCCTGGTCTGATGCGGTCAATATGGTCAACTGGTTGTACAATAGGTCTGAAAGGTTTCCAAGCTTGAACCTTGAAGTTTGTATGCCGCCATTTCCCTGCAATCCAAAAATCAGGGTGAGGAAGGGCGCCAGCATCGCCAGTGAAATCAGGGAAAACAGCGCTGAAAGGATGTTGAGTGAAAAATATCCAATCACCAATTTTGGATACTTTTTTATATAAGAAAAGATGATTCGGAGGCTTTTCATTTGCGTTCGCTACGTTTTTTCAGAATTAGCACCAAAAGTAACTAATTTTACATCCATCAAGTGATCAGTTATGGAGGAAAGCAAAAGACAGAAACAGGTGGCCGGTGTGATTCAGGAGGAAATGAACGATATTTTTCTCCGCATGGGATTGAACATGATCAATGGCGGAATGGTATCCATCGCCGCCGTTAAGGTTACTCCAGACTTGTTGGAAGCCAGGTTTTACCTCAGTTTGTTTCAGGTAAAGGATGCAGAAGCCGTGATTGCTAAAATTGAAGAGCGGAAAGGTGAGTTAAGAAGACAACTGGGCGAAAGGGTTAAGCAGCAATTGAGAAGGGTACCTGAGCTGCGTTTTTTCAAGGACGATACCCTTGATCATGTGTTCAAAATGGAGGAAATCTTCAAAAAGATCAACGAAGAACGCGACAAATGAACTTAACGATGATCCTGAAATTTTCATGGCGTTATTTCAGGGCCAAAAAGTCGACCAATGCCATCAACATCATCTCTTGGGTGAGTGTGGTTGCCATCATGTTTGGCACAGCATCCCTTATCATTATCCTGAGTGCTTTCAATGGATTTGAATCCCTGGTCAAATCACTCTATTCCTCATTTTATCCTGAGTTAAGGATAGGTCCGGAAAAAGGAAAGACAATCAACCTAACTGCTGAACAACTCAATCAGCTCAGGGGAATTCCTGGTGTTACTGCCATCGCACTGGTAGCAGAAGAGAGGGCCTTGTTGCAAAATGGATCTTTGCAAACAGTCGTCAACATCAAGGGAGTAGACAAACAATATCCATTGGTTTCCGGATTGCCCAAAAATATCTACAGGGGCAATTTCAATACAGGAGATGATCAGAAACCAGGCCTGGTCATGGGAGTTGGTGTTGAACAGATGCTGGGATTGGCATCTGACAGGAGTATTTATCCTGTATCCGTTTATTTGCCCAGAAAAAATGTACCCTCTGCTGACCCTTCTGCAGCCCTGGGCCTTGCCATGGGATATCCGCAGGGTAGCTTTGCGATTCAAACCGAGTTTGACAACAAATATGTGATTACCAATCTTGATTTTGTAAAAGCGTATGCAGGATTGGGTGTTGATGAATTCAGTGGAGTGGAAATCAAAACGGATGGCAGAATCAGCATGGAAACTATTTCTTCTGCCATGAAATCCCTGTTGGGGAAGGATTACAAAATAGAAAACAGGTTTGAGCAGAACAGGATGTTGTATACCACCATTCGCCTTGAGAAGCTTGCGATTTATGGCATCTTCTCATTGATCCTCATTGTTGCTGCCTTTAACATGGTTGGGGCATTGAGCATGCTGGTCTTAGAAAAGAAAAAAGATATTCAGGTTTTGAAGGCCATGGGTGCTGACCAGGGGTTGCTGCAAAAAATATTTTTGGCAGAGGGTACGCTGCTTTCGTTTATTGGCATGACCGGTGGAATGGCCATCGCATTGGGGCTCTATTTTTTACAAACAAGGTTCAAGTTGGTTCCGCTCGAAGGGGCAACCTTTTTGATTGATTATTATCCTGTAAAACTGGTCTTGACAGATTTTCTTCTTGTTGCTTCTACGGTGCTGTTGATTGGCACACTGGCATCTTGGATGCCGGCAAGAAAGGCTGCATTGGCTGTGGTAGACCTGAGAGGCTGAAATCAATAATCTCCCATTGTTTCTGGAAGATGGGCCAGGGCCTTGGCCAATTGATCGTCATTGGGTGCAATGCCATGCCAACCATGGTCATTTTCCATGAAGTCAACGCCTTTCCCCATCAGGGTATGCATCATGATGGCAATGGGTTTTCCCTGGCCAGTCAATGACTGGGCTTCTTCCAGCACCTTGACTACATCGTTCATGTCATTGCCTTGCATGCTGAGGGTGGTCCATCCAAAGGCCTCAAATTTTTCAGTGATGTTGCCCAGCGATATGACCTGTTCTGTTGGACCGTCAATCTGTTGGCCGTTCCAGTCAATTGTTGCAATCAGGTTGTCAACCTTGTGGTGAGCAGCAAACATTACGGCTTCCCAAATTTGGCCTTCCTGCAGTTCTCCATCTCCGTGTAGCGTGTAAACCAGTCTGTTATCACCATTGAGCTTTTTGGCGAGGGCTGCGCCAATGCCTACACTGAGTCCTTGCCCCAGAGATCCGGAGGCAATCCTTATGCCCGGCAGGTGTTCATGGGTGGTAGGATGCCCCTGAAGCCTGGTATTTAATTTTCTGAAAGTTCCCAGTTCACTGACTGGAAAATAACCCGTGCGGGCGAGGCATGAATATAGCAAGGGAGAGATATGCCCATTGGAAAGGAAAAAAAGATCTTCACCAATTCCATCCATGTTGAAGGAGGAATCATGTTTCATTATCTTAAAATACAGGGCTGTCAGGAAATCAGTACATCCTAAAGATCCGCCTGGATGTCCACTCTGAACACCATG
>JBIJAE010000027.1:0-11136 GCA_044345895.1 Chitinophagaceae bacterium | reverse complement strand
AAGCTTGTTCACCCTTCTTCCCTTGGAATAAACAATGTACTTGCCATCGGGAGTCCAGTCTGCAGAAGGAAAATTCTGGTTGATTTCCTTGGTAAGCTGAACCGTATCTTTTTTCTCCGTGTCAATGTACCAAAGGTTTTCTGCACCGCTTTTGTCTGACACAAAAAGGATTTTTTTGCCATCAGGGCTGTAGCGAGGATGCTGGTCAAATGCCAGTCCGCGGGTAAGTTGCGTGGCCTTTCCGCCTTCGGCAGGAATGGAATACAGATCCCCCATCATGTCAAAAATGATCGTCTTGCCATCCGGACTGATGTCAACCGAAGTCCAGGTACCCTCATTGGTGTTGAGGTCCATCATCCTATTGGCTTTCAGTGGAAGATTTTTGTACCGCGTGAAAGCAGTGTCTTTTTGTGCGAAGGTTGTCGTGGCCAGGCAGGCAAGAGACAACAAAGAGAGAAGGAGCCTTATTGATTTCATGTGTGAAAATTTGGAAACCGAAAATACCAAAAAAGCATCAGTTCCCTTCACACTAAGCACTAACCAGATGATCAAGAAAATTCATTCGTACGTGTAAAATCCTAATGATTTCAACTTGATTGTGATGTAGTTTGTAAAAAATTAAATGTGATTTTACCTTGGAGGCTCGGTATCCTGCCCTGATTTTTTCGTATTGGATACCCAAGTATGGGTTTTTTACAATGAATAGAATTTCATCAACAATGAGCTGGTAGTAGCGATCAGCCTGTTGTTCTGTCCATGTTTTTTTGGTGAATGTCCAAATATCTTCCAGATCCTTGACAGCAGCTTTGGTAATTTTAAACCCTGCAGTCATGAAGTTTTTTGCTTTAGTTTTTTCAGGTGTGCCTTGGGATCAAAATCACTAAAAAATCCACTTTTTTCGCCACTTGCAAGGGCCTTGTTGAGGGCTTTTTTTTGTAGATCCTCTGCTTCCATCATCCTTAGGGCGGTCCTTACAACCTCACTCGCAGAGCTAAAACGTCCTGAATCAACCTGTTGCTGAATAAACTGCTCAAAATGATCGCCCAGCAGCATTGAGGTATTTTTTCCCATGGAAATATTTTCCATAAATATACCAAGTTTTGATATTTTATTCAATCCATTAATCTTAAAAGGTTGAAGATAGATAGCCCCTGAAGACAGGAAAAGGTGAATTTCACTTCTTTCATTGTTTTTTTCACCAAGTTGGTTATTTTAGATTCAAACAAGTTGAAAAATGAAAATTATTAAGCATTTGATTTGCGCCACAATGTTATTGACGAGTACGGTGATCAGTGCGCAAGAAAAAGCCTACTATCCTGACCCCAACCCTGCCATCCAACAAAGATTGGAAGAATGGCAAGACCTGAAATTCGGCCTGCTGATGCATTGGGGGCCTTACAGCCAATGGGGTGTTGTAGAGAGCTGGAGCATTTGTCCAGAAGATGTGGGCTGGGCCATTGATGCCTGGAAAAAAGGCGTTGCCACCGGCTATCATGAATATGTTCAAAAATATGAGGCATTGAAAAACACCTTCAATCCTACAAAATTTGCTCCGGAAAAATGGGCTGCTGCTGCAAAAGAGGCCGGCATGAAATACATGGTGTTCACCACAAAACACCATGATGGATTCAGCATGTTCGACAGCAAGTATACCGACTACAAGATCACCGACAAGGGAACTCCTTTTTCAAGCAATCCAAGGAGCAATATTGCCAAGGAAGTTTTCAGTGCTTTTCGCAACCAGAATTTCTGGATTGGTGCTTATTTCTCAAAGCCTGACTGGCATTCTGATTACTACTGGTGGAAGCGTTTCCCAGCCAGCGATCGGAATCCGAACTACTCCATCAGGAAACATCCCGAGCAATGGAAAAAGTTTGAGGAATTCACCCATAACCAGATCAATGAACTCATGACGGACTATGGCAACATCGATATCCTTTGGCTGGATGGCGGCTGGGTGCGCAAGAAAACTGATGAAGAAATAAAAACAGAATTGCTGGAAATCTATGACAATTCAAGGGTGGCCAGAAACCCACAAAGCCAGGACATCAACATGGCGGAGATTGTCCGCAAATCAAGGCTCAAGCAACCCAAACTGATTGTGGTAGACAGGGCTGTTCCAGGCGAGCACCAGAACTACCTTACACCTGAACAGCATATCCCCGAAACCGGATTGCCTTATCCATGGGAAACCTGCATGACCATGGCGGGATCCTGGAGCCATACACCGAATGACAAATACAAACCAACCAATGAGCTGGTTGAAAAACTGGTTGACATCGTGAGCAAGGGAGGCAATTTTCTGTTGAACATCGGCCCTGATCCCAATGGTGAGTTGGACGCTGATGCCTATGATCGTTTGAAGGGAATCGGTGATTGGATGAAAGTGAATGGAGAAGGCATCTATGGCAGCAGGATGAACAAGGCCTTCAATGAAGGAGAGAATATCCGCTTCACCAAGTCAAAGGATGGTAGCATTCAATATGTTTTCCTTTTTGATTTTCCTGCTGAAGGCAAGATCGACATCAGCAAGATCGACATTCCTGAAAGAGCAACCATCACCCTCCTGGGTGGAAAGAAGAACCTGAAATGGAAAAAGACCGAAACAGGATATGAAATCATGATCCCCGCAGAACTCAAGTCTACAACAAACCATGTGTGGACATTGAAAATTTCAGCAGCAAAATAATCTTGAAACAGTTGTGTCCATCATCAAGCGCGCGATCGTGATTCAATAATCAAAGCCAATCAGAAAGGCTATTGCGCAGCCTTGACAGCCTTGTACACCGCAGGAAGGGCTGCTTTCAAGCGCTGATAGGTTGCTTCAGAAATATTCTTGTCATCAAAAGGGGTGAACAGCACAAATGGCTTGTTTGCCCCTTCTTGTCTTCCGTACTTGTATGCATAGGTAAACCAGCCATCTGACTGGAGTTGTACTTCTTGCAAAGACTTGTTGGGAACGGTGATGAAGAATTTGTTGGGCTGTTTTGCCGAAGGATTACCCAGGGCAAGCTTTCTCATTTCAATATAGGCTTCTTTTGCAGTCTCCACTGCAGGATCAATCAGTTCTACATGTTTAGCTAACACAGAGCGATAAGCATATTGGCCATTGAACTGCATGTTGTACAATTCATTCAACACATTCCTGATCGTGTCTCTCATGAATGGATAATGGGTGCACCCTAAAATCAGGGTATTCATGGGTGTGGTGATTCCTTCTGCGCGCATCTTTTCAAAAAGGCTTACAAGATGATAGCGCACATAGTTCTCAGGGTCATTGAGCTGGATGTCCAAGCACTTTCCCTTGTCATCATACTCACAAAGCAGCTTGTTGTTCTCTTTGTTGAACTTGTAGACGTTGAGCAGCGCCGTATCAATCCTGTATTTTGTGTTGTTGACAGAAGGCCCCTTGTAATCTTCTCTGTAAGCAGTTGCCGTGTCAACATAAAAACTGTAATCGCGATCAATGGCATCTGCTAGTCCGAATCCACCCTGGCTGACAATCACTGGCGCAGTCATCCCCATGGATGCTGCGACTGCCTTGATGGTCTTGGGATAACCATCTGAAGCAACGGTACCTGCTGTTGCGAATACCCCGATGGCTCCTTTTTCATGGGTGGCCTGATAGGCCAGTGCAGCCTTGACACCAGCATTGATAACACCAACCACTGGTGCATTGGTGCCATTGGTTTTTACAAACTGTTTTACCTCATCAAGCGCAAACGCCGTTGCCGTGTTACAGGCAAGCACCAACATCTTGACCGACTGTTTTTCTTTGGGGCTAGCTTGCTGCATCCAATTGATATCGTATCTGTTCTTGAGCAGAAAATCCATGTTCTTTACCACATGCTCCTGCAAGAGTTTTGTTTTGTTTTCAGCAGCATAGTTTCCATAAGGCATGTTGGCCTGGTCTGCCAGGTACTGGAAATATTCCTTGTTAAAGTCGGGCTTACCATCAGCACCCGGTTTACCAGTAATGTTGTTGAAGGCATCCAGGGTAAGCATGGCTTCCAATACGGTCAGTCCGCCTGTTCCTGAGTCAAAAACCCCAATGGGTAAATTGTTTTTATTTTTTTCTTGTGCAGCCAATACACTGCAAACGGCGAGAAATGATAAACAAATTGCCGGGAGTTTTAAAAAGCTGATCTTCATAAAGGGTTCATTTAACTGCATCGCTCCTATTTGTTGTTAAAATTAACCCGTTTTCAATGGAAATTGACAAACCTATCGCAATTTTGCACACTATTCGGAATTAGTAGATTTTAAGTAACTTCAAAAGAAAACAATGAGAAATTCTATCGTTACCCTTTCCTTTATCATCTTCTCAGTTGCCTGTTCAAACAAGACCGAAAAAGCTTCTGTAGAAAACAAACCTGCAGCAATGGAATCTTCCATGGACAACCACAGCCAGTTTAAGCCAGAAATGGTGGTCAACACAACGGATTTTGCCTGTGGAATGCCGGTCTCTGCAGGAATCAGCGATACCTGCCATTATGAAGACAAGGCCTATGGTTTCTGCTCTGCAGAATGCAAGGCTGAATTCCAAAAAGAGCCTGCAAAATACCTGGCTGCAAAACAGTAATCAATTCAGAAAAATAAATATTTATGCCAATTGTTAAAGCTTACGGAGCATCCAGTAGCCAATCTCCTATTGAACCACTGAACATCCAAAGAAGAGACCTTCGCCCAAATGATGTTCAGGTGGAAATTCTTTATTGTGGCATCTGTCACAGTGACATCCATACAGCAAGAGGTGAGTGGGCTGGCACCGTTTATCCTGTGGTTCCAGGTCATGAAATAGTAGGGAAAGTAAAAGCAGTTGGCGCTGCAGTAACCCAATTCACTGTTGGACAAACAGTGGGAGTAGGTGTGATGGTTGACAGCTGCCGTACCTGTAAAAACTGCAACAGCAACCATGAACAATATTGTGAAGAAGGAATGACCGGAACCTACAATGCACCGGAAAGGGATGGTTCAGGCATGCTCACCATGGGGGGATACTCTGCTGAAATTGTAACAGATGAAAACTATGTGCTGCGGATCAAGGGCGAGGAAAACCTTGCAGGCATTGCACCGCTGCTTTGCGCAGGTATCACCACCTATTCGCCCCTGCGGTTTGCAGGTGTCAAGGCAGGAATGAAAGTGGCTGTGGTCGGATTGGGCGGACTGGGCCATATGGCGGTGAAATTTGCCGTGGCATTTGGCGCGGAAGTTACCGTTATCAGCACATCAGCATCCAAGGTGCAGGAAGCCTCCAAACTGGGTGCGCATCATTTTATCCTGGCCAAGGATCCTGCAGTGCTCAATGACCATGCATCATCGTTTGATATCGTGCTGGATGCCATCTCGGCAGACCACGATTATACCCAATACCTCAATTTATTGGCACTCAATGGAAAACTGCTGGTGGTAGGCTTGCCCGAACACCAGCCAAAGGTTTCTCCTTTTGCTTTGATCAAGAACAGGCGAAGCATCGTTGGTTCCATGATTGGCAGCATCAAGGAAACACAGGAAATGCTTGATTTCTGTCATGAACACAAAATTTTTGCAGAAATTGAAACCATAGCCATCTCCCAAATCAATGAGGCGTATGAGCGGATGATCAAGGGTGATATCAAATACAGGTTCGTCATTGACATGTCAACACTATAGCATGGCCAACTTTAACAGAAGAAATTTTCTCACAGCCCTTCCAGCCATCTCGCTGGCAAGGGCTGTTCCTTTTTCTGATGATATCCCATCAAAAAAAGGAAACAGATTTCGCTTAAGCCTGAACGCATATTCTTTCAACGATATGCTGATGAAGAAAAAAATCAGCAAGGATGAATTGCTCGAATTCTGCGCCAACACTGGTTTTGATGCGGTAGACATGACAGGATATTATTTTTCTTTCTATCCTGACACCCCATCTGATGAAGAAATTTTTGGCTTCAAAAGAAAGGCGCATGCATTGGGCATCGAGATCAGTGGGACGGGTGTGAGGAATGAGTTTTCCTACAGTGATGCCATCTCCTTCAACAAGGAAATAGATACTGTCTTCCGCTGGATAGAAGTTGCCGCGAAGTTGGGCGCACCAGTATTGCGCATCTTTACAGCCAAGCAATACAGCACAGGCGATGAAAGAAAAAGGGTGTATGCCCGTATTGTGTATGCGCTGGACAAATGCCTTGAAAAAGCAAAAGCGCATGGCATCATTTTAGGCATACAGAACCACAACGACTTTTTGAGAACGGCAGATGAATGCCATGAACTGATAGGAGCCCTCAACAGCCAATGGCTGGGTCTGGTGGTGGATACTGGTAATTTCATTGCCGCAGATCCTTATGAAGAGATCCGAAAGGCATTGCCACTGGCGGTGAACTGGCAGGTAAAAGAAAAACTATTGATCAATGGGGTTCAAACACCCATGGATCTTAAGCGGCTCTGCTCCATCATTCAATCCTCCAATTATAGGGGCAACATCCCCATTGAAACCTTGGGCATGAATGATCCTTTGAACGAGGTTCCTGTTTTTTATGACAAGGTTAAAAAACATCTTTTGGGGTGAGATAGGCTCCAATTTCCTTATCTTTTGTTAAATTGAACTGCTGACTTGCATTTGATTGGAACACCGCCTATTTTTCAAGTACCAATTATGCTGCTTCGCCCTATCCTTTTTTATACAGTACTCCTTTATGCTTTTTGCTTTCAACAAGTAGCGGCCCAGGAGAATATGCTCCCAAAATGTGGATCTGATGTGCTGTTGTCCATCCTGCGCAAGGATCCTGCATTTGTACAAAACGAGAAAAATCTCAACACGGCCATTCGAAACAAAATCCTGTTCAAGAAAAACCAACCAACCGTTGTTTATACCATTCCTGTTGTTTTTCATATTGTAAACTCCAATGCGGCCTCCATCACCGACCAGATGGTCATCAACGCCTTAAAAGAGTTGAATGATGCCTTCGCACACCTTGGTGTATATGGAGTTGATCCATTGGGAGCTAATACCATGATTCAATTTTGTCTGGCCAGAACGGACCCTAATGGGGGCCTGACCAGCGGCATTGACAGGGTGAACTCCTATTATGAAAATGTTGATGTAGACCTTGAAAGTGATAAACTGGGATACCTGACCAATTGGGATCCATCAAAATATGCGAATATTTGGGTGGTCAATTCGATACAAGGAGAAATCCCTCCCAGCCCTTTCAATTGCGGTGTCTGGACAAGATCTGGCTATGGCGGATATGCCAGTGCAGGCGTTGGTGCCGTGGTCAGTGGGCTCAGCACTCCACTGGTTGCGCATGAGATGGGCCATTACCTTTCCCTGCTCCATACATTTCAGGGAACCAATTGTATCAACAATGATTGTACCACTGACGGAGACCTGGTCTGTGATACACCTCCAGACAGGAGTACGGCATCGTCTTCCTGTGCCAATCCTGAAAATTCGTGCAGGACTGATACCCTCTCCGGCCCATTTACCACAGATGTACCAGACAACATCTCCAATTTCATGGACTATGGCAGCCCCTGCCCGACCGTCTTTACACAGGGCCAGGCCGACAGGATGCGTGCATTTCTCGAGTCTTTCAACGGGGGTAGCCTGATTGCAAGTGACAGGTGCAACATCCCTTGCGCAGAAAATATTCAAACAAGTTTTGACTGGAACAGCAACCCACATCCCATCATTGGAGACCAGGTTCAGTTCAACAACAGCAGTACCGGTGCAACCAACTACAAATGGTACGTGAATGGTGTATTGGTGGACAGTGCTATAGCCTTGAAATATACTTTTGCAATTGCCGGAAAATACGAGGTAAAACTAAAGGCATACAATGCAGACAGCAGCTGCTTCGGATCTTATGTTGGCAATGTAATTGTGGATTGCGGGGTAGCATCAAGGTTCTCGCCAGACAAGAGAATCATTGCATCCGAGACTGGCATTTACAATGACACCGTAAGGTTTGTGAACAAGTCTTATGGCGCCACATCTTTCAAATGGTTCGTAAGTGATCATACCGGGGGCAATATCAGCATGGTCAGTACAGACAAAGACCTCGCTGTCATGTTCCCAAGAGCAGGGTTCTACCGCATCAGTCTTGAGTCGACCAACGGAACCTGCACAGAAATATCCAGGACCTATACGATGAATGTACTGGACCCCAAGCCTGATGGGCTGCTTACTATTTATGATGTAGACTGTTACAAGAATGATAGCATCAGGATTGTTTTCGGCATTTACAATGCCGGATACGACACCATCCCAGCCAACATGCCTGTAACATTTTATGACAGGGACCCTGCGCTTCCAGGAGCACAGCAACTCAAGAATACCTTCGTTACAGACAAGCCAATTCTTGGAAGATGTGGCATAACCTATACCCATATCATCGCAGCCAACAGGGCAAAACTGGATACGGTATTCGCTGTTTTCGATGAGCAAGACACCCTCCTTGAATTGAGCAACGCCAACAACAAGGCAAGCAGGAGAAATTTCCAGTTCAGGATTACGGTTTCGCCATCTGATACAACTGTTTATACCAATAGTGATGTACAGTTAACAATGAGAAGCACTGGAGACAGTGCCACCAACATCAAGTGGACTGGCAGAGCAACAGCGAACTGCACCAACTGCAAAGACCCCATTTTCAGGATTGTGGATTCTACAAGAATCAAAGGATATGCTGAAAGCAGTCTTGGCTGTGCAGACTCTGCTTATGCCAATGTAAATGTATTCCCCATCGACATTTTTCTGACCACGAATGCCATCTTGTGTTCAAAAAATGACAGCCTTGTAGCCAGCTCCATCATTTGTCTTGCCAATGGATACAGCAGCCTCAGGCAGAACATCGAAATGCGGTATTTTGATGCCGATACCCTGGCTGGCCCTGCCAATCTCCTCGGAACCGCAACCATACTGAGAACAACTGCTTTCAACAACCTCTGCCTGTTAGTTCGGCACCGCATCAAAATGAGTAAAACAGGAAAAGTATTTGCCTACATCAATGGAGACCTTCGGCAATTTGAATCCAATCTTAACAACAACAGGTCCAACTTTAACTATGTACCATTCAGCATAGATGTTCCTGATGATGACATCGATGTGTTCCGCGGAATAGCCACCCAGCTAACCGTTATCAATGGCGGAGAAAAGTACAGGACCCTGCTCTGGACACCTTCCAACCAGTTGAGCTGCAGTACCTGCCCAGATCCTGTTTTAAAAGGCAATTCGAACACGTTGTTGAAAGTGGTTGGAACTACAGAATTTGGCTGCAGAGACTCTGCTACCATCAAGGTGAATGTTTTCTGGCAAAAGCATTTGATTCTACCCAATGTGTTTACTCCTGATGGAGACGGCCTGAATGATAATTTTTATGTGATTGCCGGAAAGGATGTAAAACTGGTCAAACAGTTTCAGATTTTCAACCGTTGGGGAGAGAAAGTTTTTGAAAAAACCAATGGCAGTACCAATGACTATGCCGCCGGATGGAATGGAATGTTCAAAGGAGTCAAGGCTCCCATGGGTACCTATGTATATTTTATTGTGGTAGAATTACAGAATGGCACCAGCGAAACATACAAGGGAAATATCACGCTAATACGATGATGTGAAGAAAAGACTGACCATATTGTCCTTTGTTTTGATTGCACTGCAGGCCCGTGCACAGGATCCTCATTTCTCGCAATTCTTTTCATCGCCTTTGACCCTGAATCCTGCGAATACCGGCAATTTCTCAGGTTTTGCAAGGGTTTCAGCGAATTACAGAAACCAATGGCCTTCCTTCGGAAATGCATACACCACATCAACAGCTTCTATTGATGGCGCTGTTTTCAAGAAGTACATACCAGAGGGAGACAGATTGAGCCTTGGCCTGCTGATGCTGTCTGATCAATCAGGCAATGGCATCCTGAAAGAAAACCACCTTGGTGTTTCTGCTGCCTATACCAAGGGGCTTGACAGGGTGGGCAATCATTCTATTACTGCAGGATTTCAGGGAAGTTTCAGCAGCCTGGGTTTTGACCAGAACAAAGCCAACTTTGAAGACGAAATTTCTGCCAGCGGCTTTACCCTTCCTTCATCAGAGGTATTGCTGACAAGAGACCTGGGCAGGCAATACATTGACATGCATGCAGGACTGCTGTACAAAGGTTCTTTTTCTGAGAATGATCTTTTTTACGCTGGTGCATCGGTCTATCACCTGAGCACCCCATCATTAGGATTTTCATCTCCCGATTATTTTATACAGCGCAGGTACAATGTGCATGGGGGTGGCTATATTGGTCTCGGTTATGCTACTACGGTTCATGCGAGTTTTCAGTACCAGCAGCACTTCAATTACAAGGAATTTGTGTTGGGGGGAGCCATCAGCCAGCTGTTGGTTGACAAACAAAAAACCTATACAGAGCTCTATGCTGGAGCATGGATAAGAAACAACGATGCCATCATCCCCTATCTGGGCATTGAATGGAACAGCCTTAGGGCCGGCTTCTCCTATGACATCAATTATTCAAAACGCAAAGCTGCTTCTGCCTTGTACCAAAGCGCAGAAATTTCCCTCAATTGGATTTTCAATGTGGAAGAGGGTGCATTGACGGTGAAGTGTCCGAAGTTTTAGGTCAATGCTGCTTCAAAAATTTCTTGAAATAGGTTTTCTCGTTGTTTGTTACCCGAAGCAGGTAGATCCCATCCGCAGCATTACCCAGTTCAACTGCATGTGATTTGGTTCCAGTATTGGTATTGAACTGAACACCATTGTATATAGTATGACCTGATATGGAGATGATATCAAACTTCAGTTTTCCTGCTTCCGGATTGACTTTAACTTCTACCCTGCTTTTGACAGGATTTTGTACCAGGGTCAAACCAATGCGATCGGGGTTGTACGTATTCACTGCAGTGGTTCCTGATGAAGGTAACAAGTAACGGCTGAGCACCGGGATATGATCAGCAGTTGTAGTAGCATAGTTGGCAATCCAATCGTTTACTTCCCTGATCAATCGTACAGAACCATTGATGTAGTCTGCTTCCAGTTCGTTGGAGATGATGACATGATCAATGAAATCATTGTACCCAATCATTGAGTTGTGTCCTGTATTGCTAAGGATCATGCTAATGGACTTGTACCGGTCTGCATCAGTGGAATCCTTGAC
>JBIJAE010000254.1:0-3032 GCA_044345895.1 Chitinophagaceae bacterium | reverse complement strand
GCCAAAGATTGATCAGCGTACCTTCTGTTCCCCTGTCAGGCATCATCCTTGTATGCATCTCCATGTATTTTTCAAATAACAAGAGAGACTGATTACAGATATTGGTTGCCTTTGCAGGAGCTGATCCTGAATATTTTCCCGAGCCATCCTTTTCTATCGTTTGTATGGCTGCACCTGCTGAGAAAGCCTTGAGGTAAAGCGAGCTTGTGCCAATCCGGTTGCAAAGAAAATCAAGGTATGATTTCCCTGCAGTGTTGGAAGTGTATTTTTTGATTTCTTCTAATGATGCTCCCACTGAGTCATACATGTTGTTGACTTTTTGAAGCATGCTTCTGTTCATCCAGGTATAAGGGGCACCCTGCAGCCAGGCACCTACCCAGCAGAATCCCACATTGGGCAGATCATTGGTAGACAGCTGATCAATTTCCTCCAATTTATTCATGTTGGCAACATATGTTTTTGTGTCAGCGATGCCCAATCCTTTTGCATAGGAAGTATAAAAATCATCTCTCTTAATTGGCCCCAACAAGGAAGTCAGTGCAGCATATTTTGCAGCCGTCCTGTTTTCTGCAGTTCTCCAATGGTTGAAAATGATGGCGTTTACCTGTTGTGCTTTGTTTCGATTCCCCAGGTCATTGACCAATGATTCGATTCCTGCTATTGGGTTTTGTTGTGTGAACATGAGTCCATCAAACTCAATCCAGGAGAACACGGTTGTTTTTGCGAGGTCTGTTGCTGTTGCCTGAACTTTTGCAAAATTGTTTGCCGTTCTTACACTGCCATGCCCTGGCATGATGGTCAGTTCTGTGGTGGGCATGTATTTTCTGACCAGGTGATAGGCCATGGCTGCATAGGGTTGGATCGTACAATATATGCCAAGCTTGAGGCTTATTTTTCCTGAAGCAACCATGGGCGTTTTGTTCAGGATCTTTACAGCCTCAATGTTTCTGCCCAACTGATTCAACAGGTTATCAAGATCTGTCTGGGTTTTTCTGATCACATTGGTAACAAGCGTGTCCTCCAAGACGGACTCGCCAAAATGGCTGACCAATACTCTGCGGACTGCTGTATCTGTGCATGCATCTCCCCATCCTCCCAATTCCTCGGTGATGACTTCGAGCTCATCAATCATCGGATAGTTTTGTATGGCAGACTTGCAGTTGTCCAGGATGTAATTGACATCTCCTCTGGTCCTGGGTTCAACAGAAAACTGTATGCGCAGTCCGATAGACTTTGCATAGGACAGTAATTCTTTCATCCAGTCAACAGCCATTGCACTTTTCCTGATCCTGTCTTCATAGTGGGGCTCTATGGCAGGAATGACAAAGTATTTGTCATTGAATCGGATGTTATTTTTGATGACGGGAATTGATGGTATCTCATGAGGTCTGTTGTAAAAAAAGTTTCCGGCATATTCAATGCTGTCACCCGTATGCACTTCATGCCATAGGTTGGGGTAGCTGTGCACCGCCAACTTGTTGAACTGCATGCGGATCATGTTTTTCAGATAGGTTTTGGCTTCCTCAATGGGATAGGAGGAGATGTCCATCGGAAAATTGACATGCTGCCTAATGCCTCTCCAGCGGGCAAAGGGGATGGTTGTATAGCTGCGGCTGCTTAACGTATCCGCTTGTATGGTAGAGGGTGCAATTGTACCGGTAAATTCAAATTGAAAACCCAGGTGTTCAAGAAATCCATGCACAGCATGCAGGATGGCGGTTTCGTCTTGCCCGGAAAAAACAACATTGATTTTTTTTGAGGCATGTTGAATGGTATAACTGAATGCTCCATTTTCCAATTTCCCATCTTTGATGAAACTAAAATCGAACCTTGTGTTCTTTTGATGGAATGCCACACTGCCCAGGTGAAGCTTGAGCTCTTCGATGGCAAATTGAAGGATGGGATCTGAGGTATTGATGTTGCTGAAAGATAATTCTTTTGCTTGAGTCCTTGCATCGGCTGCAATCAATGTCAGCGCAATGATGAACAGGTATTTGAATGATATGCGCATCAAAAAATTAGTCATGAAAGTATAAAAAGTTTAAGTGAAATGCTCAATGAGGTTGGCTATTTATTGTACAGTTTTGGCTTATGTTTTCAATGTCAAAATTTCTGTGTTTTCTTTCCAAATTAGTTGCTTCAAATCGTTTTGCATTTGCATAATTCAATTAAATTCGATGTGCATAAGCCTAAAAATACAATAAATATTAGCACATGTCATACCGATTAAACACTGAAGATGTTAATGCTTTCAACCAGGATGGATACCTTATTGTCAAAAACTTTTTTTCAACTGAAGAGATCACGAAACTTTATTCGATTGCAACTGGTGATGCAGTGGTCAAGAATAATGCTACCAATGTCACCGACAGCAGTGGGAAGAATTCAAAATTGACGCTTTGGTTTACACCTGGCGATGATGTATACAGCATGATGCTGAGGAGTGAAAGAATGGTAGATGCAGCTGGCAAGCTGCTCGACAGTGATGCACCTGTTTGTCATTTCCATACCAAGTTGATGCAAAAAGAACCAAAGGTTGGTGGCGCATGGGAATGGCACCAGGACTATGGGTATTGGTACAAGAACCAGTTTTTGTTTCCTGATCAATTGGTCAGCATCATGATTGCCTTGACTCCTGCCAACAAGGAAAATGGTTGTTTGCAGGTCATCAAACGTTCGCACAAGCTTGGTAGGGTTAACCATGGCTTTTCCGGTGAGCAGGTAGGTGCAGACATGGTCATGGTCAACCATGCACTTGAAACACTTGAGCATGTATATGTTGATTTGCAACCTGGCGATGCACTGTTTTTTCATAGTAACCTTCTGCACCGCAGCGAAGCCAACCTGAGCGATCATCCAAGGTGGTCCATCATTTCCTGCTACAACTCCCTTTCCAACCATGCCTTCAATGACCCCAGTACCTCTTGGAGAGAGCCCGTTAAAATTGTTGCTGATGAGGCCATGATGGCAGATTCTATCGGTGGTGCTTCTGCAACGGCAGATTTTCTGCGCAAGGAAGATGATCCGGCCCT
>JBIJAE010000255.1:0-3032 GCA_044345895.1 Chitinophagaceae bacterium | reverse complement strand
CCACCAAAGAGCATCCTTATCTGCTTCAGAAGATAGGAGATGATATCATTACGGCAAGCGGTCTTACTCTGCTTGGTGCCGATGACAAGGCAGGTGTAGCCATTATCATGGAATTTGTTCATCGTTTGCTCAATGATCCATCCATTCAACATGGCAAGATCAAAATACTGTTTACGCCAGACGAAGAAGTGGGCAGGGGTGTGGAACATGTAGACATGCAAAAGCTTGGGGCCAATTTCGGTTATACCCTGGATGGCAGTGAATTGGGCTCATTGGAATTTGAAACTTTTTCTGCCGACGGCGTTGAAATAATGATCAACGGCATCATTGCGCATCCTGGCAGTGCAAAAGGAAAGATGATCAACGCCATCAAGTTGGCCGCTGAATTTGTGGCTGCATTGCCCAAAGATACCATGGCACCCGAGGTTACAGAAGGAAGGCAGGGCTTTTTTCATCCAACCGATATCAAGGGAGGAGCAGAATCCGCCACAATAAAATTCATCATCCGCGATTTTGAAACAGCCAGGCTTGCCGAACATGAAGCCTTGCTGGAAGAGACTCTCAAGCGCGTGATGGCCCTGTATCCTGGTGCCAGCTACAAGTTTACAGTGAAGGAACAGTACCGCAACATGCGCGAAATCCTTGACCAGCATCCCGATGTAGTTCGGCATGCAGCCGATGCCATCAGGGAATGTGGATTAGAACCCCTGTCTCATCCTGTACGAGGGGGAACTGATGGATCAAGGCTTTCTTTCATGGGGCTTCCCTGCCCCAATATCTTTACCGGTGAAATGGCGCTTCATTCCAAGCATGAGTACGTGAGTGTGCAAGACATGGAAAAAGCAGTTGATGTGCTGGTAAGGCTGTTACAGCGCTGGGAACTTTCTGCGGGCGGGCCAATTTTACCAACTTCTTAGTAAATAAAGTTGCATCTTCATGATGCCATCTGGCATTCTGATTTTCAATAATTTTGTTCAAACAGCATTTATGTTAATCAACTTTCTTCAGATCACTACAGGAGCTCCGGTTGATCCTGCCACTACGGCAAAAGCATCCAGCCCCATGCACCTTTGGGATGTTTTGCAATCCGGCGGTGCCATCATGATTCCATTGGCATTTCTTTTTGTTCTTGCTGTATTCTTTTTCTTTGAAAGGTATATTGCCATCAGGAAAGCCGGTAAGATTGATGAGAATTTCATGCGCATCATCCGCGATCATATTGTCAACGGAAATATTGCTGCCGCAAGGGCGATGACAAAAAATACCAACAATCCTGTTGCGCGCATCATTGACAAAGGCATACAGCGCATCGGAAAGTCTATTGATGCGATTGAAAGGAGCATGGAAAGCATTGCCAGGCTAGAGATGTATAACCTTGAGCGCAACCTCAGTGTTTTAAGTGTGATTTCCAGAACGGCACCCATCTTCGGATTTGTGGGAACCCTGGCAGGTTTGATGCAATTGTTTTTTGATATCAATACCACAGGTGAGTTTGTGTTGAATACGATTGCAGGTGGATTGTACGTGAAGCTGGTCACTTCGATTACCGGTCTGATCATTGGCTTGATTTCTTTTTTGGGTTTCAGTTTTCTGCATACCCAAATTGATAAAACAGCCAATCGGATGGAAGTGGCGGCCGCAGATTTTCTTGATATCCTACAGGAGCCAACAAAATAAAGTAACCAGGAATGCAAATCAGGAAAACATACCGTGGCGAAGCAGAGGTTTTTACAGAAGCCCTGAATGACATTCTCTTCATTTTGCTGATGTTCTTTTTGATTGTGGCTACCCTGGCCAACCCCAACGTGATCAAGCTGTCCCAGCCTAAATCACAAGGAGACACCAAGGCCAAGCAGACCGTGGTGGTGTCCATTGATGCCAACAAGCAATTCTATGTGGGCACAACGCCAGTAAGTTTGGATTCATTGAAGGCTACGTTACTGCCCATCATTTCAAAGGAGAAAACAGAGCTTCCAACAATCGTGATCAATGCTGATAAAACAGTTGAGATTGATCTTGTTGTAGGCGTCATGCGCGTTGCAAAAGAGCTAGGGGCAAAAACCGTGCTCTCTACAGAAAAGCAATAAGTCAAAGTGAGGCGCCTGGTCTTCTTCCCATTACCATTCTTTCTTTTTCCTGAAAATCTTTTTTTACTGAAATATCTTCAAATCCGTTTTCCTCCATCAGGTCTGCAACTGCCTGTGCATACAATTCATGGGTTTCAAAAAACAGCATGCCACCCCTGAGCAAATGGTGGTCAGAGAATAGAATAATTGCCCTGTAAAACTGAAGCGGATCCTTATCGGTGACAAAGAGCGCGGCATGGGGTTCATGGTCAAGCACACGATCATCCATATCCAGTTTGTCCTCAGCGGGAATGTAGGGAGGATTGCTGATGATGATGTCAAATGCAGGCAGGTGGTCAGTTTTGGCTTCTTTTAGGATGTCTGACGCAACAAAATGAATTTCAGTATCCAACAAGATGGCGTTGTTTTTGGCTATACCAAGTGCTCCATCACTTTTGTCTAAAGCCCAAACATCCCAGTCGGGAAAATATTTTTTCAACGCAATGGCGATGCAGCCACTGCCTGTTCCAATGTCCATCAATTTGAATGTATGCTTTCCATCATCAGCAATGTCTGCATACATTTTTTTGACTTCCATCACCAATTCCTCTGTTTCTGGCCTCGGAATCAATACATGTTCGTTAACCTGAAACCGCATGTCGCAGAACCATGCATGCCCAAGAACATATTGTGCCGGCCTTCCATGCAAGAGATCATTCCTGCAGGTTGAATACCTTTCCAGTTGTGCTTCGCTGAGCAATTCATCATGGTGAATGATTCTTCGAGACCGGTCCCATCCCGTGATGTCCTCCATGATCAGGTTGGCAATATTGGCCGCCTCCCTGTTTTCGTAAAGAGGGTGAAGGGATTGCTGCAATTGATGGTATGCTTCTTTGATGCGCACATTCCAAAAGTAAAACAATTAACTTTGCTGATGCAATCCTTCAGGACCCTATCAACTGAAAA
>JBIJAE010000253.1:0-3034 GCA_044345895.1 Chitinophagaceae bacterium | reverse complement strand
CGCTGCATGGGTTTCTTCGCAGGAAAACTGGATCATAAAATTGTAGTATTGGTTGCAACAAGTGGAGATACAGGTGGTGCAGTGGCAGCAGCTTTCCATCATATTCCTGGCACAGAAGTAATCATCCTTTACCCGTCAGGCAAAGTAAGCCCGGTGCAGGAGAAACAACTTACTGCCCTTGGAGGAAACATTCATGCCCTTGAAATTGAAGGAGATTTTGATGATTGCCAAAGACTTGTAAAAATGGCTTTTCTGGATGAGGAACTCAAGAAAAATATATTGCTCACCTCCTCCAACTCAATCAATGTAGCGAGGTGGTTGCCCCAGCAATTGTATTATGCACTTGCCCTGAGGGAATGGGAAATCGACCAAAAACCAGTTGTTGCCGTACCCAGTGGCAACTTTGGAAACCTTTGTGCGGGTCTTGTTGCCAAACAATCAGGATTGCCGATTGGCCATTTCATAGCAGCCTGTAATGCCAATGATGTTTTCACAGCATACATTAACACTGGAACATACCATCCAACCTCAGCCGTTCCTACCCTTTCGAATGCTATGGACGTAGGGAACCCCAGCAATTTTGCCAGGATACTCACCATGTTTCAACATGATCATCAGAAGATTCGGGAAACAATCAGCAGCATCGCTGTAAGCGATGTTGAAACATTGAGCACAATAAAAGCTGTCTTTGAAGGATCCCGGTACATGCTGGACCCCCATGCCGCAGTTGCTTACAAGGCGCTTCAAGACCATTTGTTTAGATACCCCGGACAGAGAGGTTTTATACTCGGTACCGCACACCCAGTAAAATTTCCCACTGTGGTACAATCTGCTACCGGTCATGAACCAGCCTTACCAGAAAGCCTGGAAGGCCTGATGAAAAGAAAGAAAACCTCCTGGCTAATTTCATCTGAGTACGCCAAATTCAGGTCTACAGTGGTCGAAATTTTAAAAAACTTGTAAATCTTTTGGTTTTTTTGTTTAAAAATTTAAAGCAAAGTCGTATATTCATAAAACGAGGAAAAAAAATAAAAAAAGTTTGAACTTTTTTTTGGAAATGTGGTTTTAGTTATCTGTGTGCGATTGATAGTGTGGGTTTTATCAACGCTTGTCATTTCTTAACCAAAACAATAAACAATGAGTCCATTTTTTCTCGAGGCCGTTGCGGCCGACAATTATGTTGCCTTTACGTTTTTTATTGGCACCATGGCCATGATGGCAGCATCAGTTTTTTTCTTTTTTGAATTGGCTAACACCGACAAAGTTTGGAGAACATCCGTACTGGTGTCAGGGTTAATCACTTTCATTGCTGCTGTTCACTACTATTACATGAGGGGCTACAACCTCGAAACGGGTGATTCACCAACCTTTTTCCGTTATGTTGACTGGTTGTTGACTGTTCCTTTGATGTGCGTTGAGTTCTACCTCATCACAAAGAAAGCAGGCGGTACAGTTGGTCTTCTCTGGAAGTTGATTTTCGCTTCAGTAGTAATGCTTGTCACTGGTTATTTCGGAGAAACAATCTACAAAGACCAGAGTGTACTTTGGGGTGTAATCAGCGGTGCAGCTTACTTCTACATTGTTTATCTGGTATGGTTTGGAGAAGTTTCCAAGCTCGCTACAGCTGCATCTCCTGCAGTTGCCAAAGCAAACAAGACCCTCGGTTGGTTCGTTTTGGTAGGTTGGGCTATCTATCCTCTTGGATATATCCTTGGAACTCCAGGTGGTCTGTTTGGTATGGTATTGGTTAGCGATGTTGCTGCTGCAACTCATGCTATGGATATCGTATACAACATCGGTGATGCCGTTAACAAAATCGGTTTCGGTCTTGTAATCTATGCGCTCAGCCGTTCTGAGTCTAAATAAAAAGAATTACGCTATACAAAGAAAGGCCTGTGTTATACATAGGCCTTTCTTTATTTAATGACAGGTTCATAAAAAAATAATGGTCAAGAACAACTTTAGCCTAATAACCTGGATCAATGCACTGATTGGATTGATCCTGTTCGCCTGGCAGCAATATGAAGGGGAAATCCCGATGAAAATCCAACTGTTGTATTTTGCCATCATGATTGGAACCACAGGCATTCCCCATGGCGCCCTGGACCATGTCATTGCAAAGACCAATGCCATCAGCAATGGCCAAACTTTCAGCATTCAACAATTTCTTGGAAGATATGTACTGGCCATTCTCCTTTACTCCGCAGCATGGATATTCTTGCCAGGCATAAGCCTGATCATTTTTCTGCTTATTTCAGCTTGGCATTTTGGAGAGACCGATCTTTCTAATGCAGATGATACAAGGCCTTGGAACCTGAGCCGGCTGCTATGGGGTAGTCTTGTACTCATGCTCATCCTGTTAACACATTTTGAGGAAACAACTTCGGTTGTTTTGCGCATCACCCAAGGATCAGTAATTGCAGAAAAAATCATGGAACATGTAAAGACCAATGGCTTCATCTATTTTATCGTAGTAGCAAGCTTTTTTTTCGCCGCAGCAGCCGTTGCCAACAGCAAAAACAAAATCAGGATTTCAGGTCAATACATCATCAACCTCATTGCAATACTTTTGCTTTGCTCACAACTTCCCTTGCTTCCTGCGTTCGCCTTGTATTTTGGAGGATGGCATGCGATCAAATCCTTTGAAATCATTTTTAAGTTTTTACATGATGCAAAAGAAGAGATGGCCAGCAAACCATTGACCATGTGGAAGAATGCCCTGCCCATGACCTTTCTCGCTGCATTTGGCTTTATTTTCATGGCCTATATCTGGAATGGAACCGGATTAAAAATGGATCCACTTCCTGCCATCTTTATTTTTCTCTCCATTATAACGCTGCCTCACCTTGATGTAATGGACCAGTTGATCAACCGCCAAGCCAAAGGATGAGCTTTTCCTAAAAGTTGAATAGACCTATCTTTGCAGCATGTCTAATCCAGTTAACATCCGGCCCATCAGCAATGGAGACAATACCATGATTGCCAGCATCATCAGGTCTTGTCTGACTGAATTTGGGGCAAACAAACCAGGAAC
>JBIJAE010000257.1:0-3018 GCA_044345895.1 Chitinophagaceae bacterium | reverse complement strand
TTTCTCTGCCATTTGTTCTGCAGAATATTTACCCTATGGAAAACCCAACCCGCAAGTTTTCATCAACTGTGCTATTGAACTGGGCAGCCCTCCGCCTGCATGCATCTGCTTCGAAGATTCTTTCAATGGAATGATCGCTGCAAAAGCAGCAAGGATGAAATGCATAGTTGTTCCCCATCCCGACCAATACCACCAGGAACGCTGGAACATTGCAGACCTCAGGCTCAACTCATTGCGCACACTCACCGCGAAAGATTTTACTGCATTGCTGGCATAAAAAAAGTCCTGTGCAAATGCACAGGACCCTTATTGTTTGATGTCAGTGGATGATAAGTTTCCTTATTCTCCGCCTTCCATTTTCTTCTTGAGTTCAGCGAGAACACCAAGGTCGCCCAATGTCGATTTCTCAACCTTGTTCTGAATGTCCTTAACAGCTTTTTTGGTTTTTGCTGCATCGGCTTTCTTTTCCTTGACAACTGCTTCTTTCTCATCAGCTGCAACCTGCTCCCAGATGCGCGCATGACTCAACACAATCCTCTTTTCGTTGCGATCAAACTCGATCACTACGAACTGGGCAGTTTCATCAGCACCAACTGTTTTACCATCCTCTTTTGCAAGGTGACGGGCAGGTGCAAATCCTTCAAGACCGTAAGGGAGCTGTACTACAGCACCTTTATCATCCTTTTTAACAACAGTTCCTTCGTGTGTGGAACCGATGGCAAAGGTTTCTTGAAGGGCATTCCAAGGGTCTTCCTCGAGTTGTTTGTGTCCAAGTTGAAGCTTCCTGTTTTCCTTGTCGATGTTCAAGATCATGATGTCAATCTGACTTCCTGATTTGGTGAACTCTGTAGGATGATTGTAACGCTTCAACCAGCTAAGATCGCTGATGTGGATCATGCCACCAATACCTGGCTCAAGTTCAACAAACACACCGTACGGGGTGATGTTTTTAACAAGGCCTGTATGACGGCTGGCCACAGGATATTTATCCTCGATGATGTTCCAAGGATCTGATGTAAGTTGTTTGATAGAAAGACTCATCTTTCTGCTGTCCTTGTCAAGCGTCACCACTTTTGCTTCGTACTCATCACCCAGCTTGAAGAACTCTTTTGCATTCACAGGTGTGTTTGCCCAAGTGATCTCGCTAACGTGAACAAGTCCTTCAACACCAGGAGTGATTTCAAGGAATGCACCATAATCTTCGATGTTGACTACCCTGCCCTTAACGTTTGCGCCTTCAACAATTTCTGTTGAAAGTGTATCCCAAGGATGTGGTGTCAATTGCTTAAGACCAAGGCTGATCCTGCGTTTCTCATCATCGAAGTCGAGGACAACGACATTGAGTTTCTGATCAAGCTTGAGCACTTCAGAAGGATGGTTGATACGTCCCCAACTGATATCTGTGATATAGAGAAGACCATCTACGCCACCAAGATCAAGGAATGCTCCGAAATCAGTGATGTTTTTGATGGTTCCTTCAAGTACCTGACCTTTTTCAAGTTTACCCATGATCTCAGCACGTTGTGCTTCGATATCGCTTTCGATAAGTGCCTTGTGTGAAACAACTGCATTCTTGATGGTCTCGTTGATCTTGACCACTTTGAATTCCATTGTTTTACCAACAAACTGATCGTAGTCGGTAACGGGTTTAACGTCGATCTGTGATCCTGGGAGGAATGTTTCCATGCCCATGATGTCAACGATAAGACCACCTTTGGTTTTGCTGGTAACAAAGCCAGAAACGACTTCACCTGATTTGTGCATCTCAACAATACGCTCCCAAGCACGTGTGATACGGGCTTGCTTGCGGCTGAGGTGCAGGTGGCCTTCCCTGTCTTCCTTTTCAACAACCATTACTTCCACTACATCACCAGTCTTCAATCCATGAAGGTCCCTGAATTCGTTCAACGAAACAAGACCATCACTTTTGAAACCAATGTTGATCACCACGTCGGTTTTGGTAAGGCCCACTACGGTACCCTGAACCATTTCACCATCAGTGATTTGTTTGAATGTGCCCTCATAAACGGCATCATACTTGAGTTGCTCTTCGTTGTTGTAACGGGCAACGTTGCGCTTGTCAATGCTCCAATCGAAATCATCGTGTGCGGAGACTGTTGACGGATTTGCTAGTGTGTTGTTTTCTTCCACTATTAATTTCCTCCTTTTGTTTGAATTTCAGACTGTTTTGTCAGCCTGATTTGGGGACGGCAAAGGTAAATGAAATACTGATTCAGAAGGAAAAAAACCCTGTTTTTTGGCCTGTTTTTCGGAAAAATCAGACAGAAACCAGTTTTTTAGTGATTTTTACCGTTGGCAAAGACGTAGTATGCACAAGTTCGGTATTTATATTTTTTTTGAAGCGATGGAATTGGCAGCAATCCAGCCACTTGACCATGCATGCTGAAAATTATATCCACCGGTGATTCCATCAACATTCATCACTTCACCTGCAACAAACAGCCCCGCCATTTTTCTGCTTTCCATGGTCAGCGGATTGATCTCTTCCAATTTGATGCCACCAGCAGTTACAAACTCCTCTTTAAACGTTGTTTTGCCACTTACCGTGTATAGATCATTGCAGAGGGATCGGGACAGGTTAACCAAGGCTTGTTGAGGGATATTGGGCCAAATGTTCTCAGGATCGATGCCTGATTTCATCAGCAAATAATTCCAAAGTCTTGCGCTAAGGTCAAAACTGTTTTTTGATCCGATGGCGTTGCGCGCAATGGCCTTGTTTTTCTTCAATGTATCCAGCATCATGCTCTCATGCGAATCAGGAACCCAATTGAGCCTGACCTCAAATCCATATGCTGCAGCGTTCAACTCCCTGGCTGCCCTGGAGGATAACTTCAGCACTGCCGGGCCACTGAGCCCCCAATGGGTAATCAATACTGGCCCGACTTCCTGCAATTTAAGTGAGGGGATTTTTACCATGGCATGCTTTGATGAAACACCCATCAATGCATGCAAATGTTTGTCTGGGATATTGAACGTAAACAAGGAAGGCACAGGAGC
>JBIJAE010000081.1:0-6817 GCA_044345895.1 Chitinophagaceae bacterium | reverse complement strand
AATCAGCTTTTTCAACAACAGGTGCTCGGCCGGCAATCATCACCGACAACGTAAAGCCATCCTGGTCTTTGTCAATGGAAACTACATCTGCCTGCATCACTGTGTTGACATTGTATTTTTCAGCTTCCGCCATCAGACAATTGATGATGGTTTGGGATTGATCTGAGACGGGAAACATCCTGCCATCCTGTTCTGTTTTCAAAGAAACGCCTCTCTCAGCAAACCAGTTCACCGTATCATTGGAAGAGAATTGGTGCAATGTTTTCCTGATAAAATTTCTCCCCCGAGGATAAGCATCCAACATGTCATCTACTATGGTAGATGCATGGGTTACATTGCACCTTCCACCACCACTGATGCGCACTTTTGCAAGTAGTTTGGCTGATTTTTCAAGAATAATAACCTCAAGGTTACTATCCAACCGTGCAGCATTTACGGCACAGAAAAAACCGGATGCCCCTCCTCCAACGACGATTAGTTTTTTTCTTTGGCTCATTTTTTCATCATCATGATGGAGGCAAACATTTCCAAACCATCCCAAAGGTTCTGAATGCGAATATTCTCATTCTCCGCATGCTGGTTGTTGTCATGGTTGGCCATGGGAACTGTAATAGGTTTGGCTTTAAGCATCTGCTCAAAAATAAAAAGTGGTAAACTTCCGCCGAGGGTTGGCAACAGCACTGGTTTTTCGGGAAGTGCGGCCGCTACTGCAGCAACAATCTGTTGCGCCATCGGATTGTCCATGGGTGTCTTTTGGGCATTGTACCCATCAGAACGTTTTACCATGCATATTTTATCATACAAAGCCCTCTCCTCATTGGTTGGTTCTGCATCTGTCACATGGTATCCCTGTGCTTTGACATGATCAATAACTTTTTGTTGTTGTCTTTTCCAATCGTTTCCCGCAACCAGTCTAAGGTCTATCGAAGCGATTGCCTTTGTAGGAATCACATTGGCGGATTGTTTGCCAACCCCCGCGCTTTGGAATCCATTGATGTTGAGGGAAGGACGATTGAGGTTTTCGTTAAGGGTTCCAATCCTTTCGGCCTGTTTAATGCCCAACTCTTTTTTGAGCTGCTCTTCAACAGGTGGGATTTTTGAAAGGGCATTCTTCTCAGCTTCGCTAAGCGGAAGAACATCATCATAAAATCCTTTTATGGTCACCTCACCCTTGTTGTTTTTCATGCTGGCAAGCAAATGTGCCATTTCCATGGCTGGGTTAGGAGCCCAGTTCCCATAGTGTCCAGAATGCAAGGGTCTCTTGGGCCCAAAAACAGTCAATTCCAAGTGGGTATCTCCACGTACGCCAAAAACAACTTGCTTTCTGCCAGACTGGTGTACGGGGCCATCGCTGATAACCCAAATATCCGACTTGAGCAGTTCTTTGTGCTGATCGAATATTTCACCAAGATGAGTCGAACCAGCTTCTTCCTCACCCTCGAAAAAGAACTTGATGTTCACACCCGGTGAAAGGTTCAAAGCAGCAAGCGCAGCATAGGCATTGATGATGGTGTAAACGCCAGCCTTATCATCTGAACTGCCTCTTGCATAAATTCTCCATTCAGGATTGAACACAGTCGAGGCCTGTGGCCAGTCGATTAATTTAGCACCATTGGCAAGTGAGCCATTGGCAAGCCGGGGTTTGAAGGGATGTAAACCCGCAGACCATTTTGTTGAATCAACCGGCTGTCCGTCGTAATGGGCATAAAAGACAACTGTTTGGGTTGCCCCAGGAACCATCACCTCGCCATATACAGCAGGTGGTTTATCAGGTGTTTTGGGATGAAGGAGTTTTACGTTGGAAATCCCTTTTGATTTCATGTAATCCGAAATCCAAATGGCATTATTTCTGATATTGGGGATGTCATCTGCAACGTTGGGGATGCTCAAAAAATCAACATAGGTTGACAGAAAAGAATGCTCATTGGCTTTTCTGAAATCCCTGACTTTAAGTACCGGTTCAGATTGAGCAAATACAAAAAATGGAGAGCACAAAAACAGGATGAATGTTCTCATGCGATAAAGTTAGCATATAGAAATGAGGAAATGAGGATCAATAGCCGCTGTAAAGGGACTGATTGGCATTTTCGTTTTGAATGATTTTTTCAAAACTGGAAAGAATATCTACCCTGCCGCGTTTGATGCATATCGTATGCTCATAATGAGCAGAAAACTTACCGTCTTTGGTCCTTACAGTCCATCCGTCTGCATCATAAATCACATCACGTGTCCCCATGTTGATCATGGGTTCAATGGCAATAACCATGTTTTCACGGAGTTTGGGGCCTGTACCCTTTTTACCATAGTTGGGCACTTGTGGATCTTCATGCAGTTGCTTTCCCAATCCATGACCGACCAATTCCCTTACTACACCATAATGGTGTTGACGCTCGGTGTAATCCTGGATAGCGAAGGAGATATCCCCAACCCTGTTTCCGGCAACTGCTTTTTCAACTCCAAGTAAAAGCGAAGTTCTGGTAACCTGCATCAGCAGCTGATGCTCTTCAGCAACAGGCGCAATGCCAAAAGTATAAGCACTGTCACCATGAAAACCATTCTTGTACACACCAACATCAATGGATACGAGATCACCTTCTTTAATAACATTGCTGTTGGGAAATCCGTGAACTACAGCATCATTTACAGATATGCATGTGGCAAAAGGATAACCACGGTAGTTTTTGAAAGAAGGAACAGCTTTGTTGTCAAGAATAAATTCCTCAGCACGTTTGTCCAACATTTGAGCAGTTATACCCGGCTTAAGCATGGTTGCTAATTCAGCCAGGGTACTGCTAACCAAAAGAGCACTTTCACGAATAAGTTCTACTTCCGGATTTGTTTTGATTCTGATCATGTCAGATAGAACTGGTGGTTGCAGGCTGTCTGCCCTGAATCCTACCACCTGACATCAAACCATCGTATTGACGCATCAACAAGTGGGTTTCAATCTGCTGCAATGTATCCAGGATTACACCAACCATGATAAGGAGTGATGTACCACCAAAAAAAGAAGCAAACGATTGGGTAACACCCAGCTGTTGGGCAATGCCTGGTAGAATACCAATGAGCGCAAGGAAGATTGCACCAGGAAGCGTAATGCGATCCATTACCTGACCAATATAATCTGCAGTAGGCTGACCTGGCTTAACACCGGGGATAAATCCGTTGTTTTGCTTGAGGTTATCGGCCATTTGCTTGGGATTGAAAATAAGAGCAGTATAAAGGAAGGTAAACGCAATCACCATGACTACATAAATCAACATATACCAAACATTGCTTGGATCGTTAAAGATCCTGGCAAGGCCCTTTCCTGATTCAAGATTGGTGAAAGAAGCCAAGGTTGGAAGGAACATGATGGCTTGTGCGAAGATGATCGGCATTACACCAGATGCATTAACCTTGAGAGGAAGAAACTGTCTGGCTCCAGAAAGTGATTTGCTACCAACGAGTTGTTTCGCATAACTGATGGGAACCTTGCGTACACCTTGTACAAGCAGAATCAAACCCAATATGATCGCAATAAGGAAAGCAATTTCAATCAGGAAAAGCAATAATCCACCGCCACCACTGGTTTGTTTTGCACCCAATTCTCCAACAAAAGATTGAGGAAGACGGGCAAGGATACCAACCATGATAATGATTGAAGTACCGTTACCAAGTCCCTTATCCTGAATTTTTTCACCAAGCCACATTACAAACAATGTTCCGGCGGTCAGTACAATGATGGTTGAAATCCAAAAATAAGGCTGATAGGCTTCAATCAAGGCATCACGGCTTACGTTCTTAAGGTAAGCTACGTAGGCTGCTGCCTGAAAAAGAGTAACCAATGCGGTAAGGTAACGCGTCCACTGGTTAATTTTCTTTCTGCCACTGTCGCCTTCCTTTTGAACCTTCTGCATTTGAGGAACAAGGATGGTCATCAATTGCATGAAGATGGACGCAGAGATATAAGGCATGATACCCAGTGCAAAGATAGAAGCACTTGAAAATGATCCACCGGCGAATGTGTCAAACAAACCCAACAAACCCTTCTTGGCACTTTGGAGGTCCAATTTATTGGGATCAATACCAGGTAAAGCAACATGAGAGCCAAATCGATAGATAAGGATCAGCAAAATGGTCACTGTGATCTTGCTGCGCAGATCATCAATGCTCCAGATATTCTTGAGTGTTTGGATGAATTTCTTCACTGGGAAATATTTTGTCCGTTAGTATTAATGACCATGGCCACTAAATATCGGAAATTATTTGATGATTTCAACAGAACCGCCAGCTGCTTCAATAACAGACTTGGCTTTTTCACTGATTGCATTCACCTTGAAATCAATTTTTGTTGAAATGGCACCGTTACCAAGAATCTTAACCTTGTCAGTACGGTTAACGAGTCCATTGACATAAAGATCTTCCATGCTGAAAGAAGCAAGTGAATATTTCTCAATCAAAGTTTCAATTTGTCCAAGGTTGAATACCTTGTATTCTACCCTATCATTGTTTTTGAAACCAATTTTTGGAATACGACGCTGAATTGGCATCTGACCACCTTCATGTCCTCTCTTAGATTTGTAACCTGCACGGCTTTGAGCACCTTTGTTACCTTTGGTAGAAGTTCCACCATGTCCTGATGCCTCACCACGGCCAATTCTTTTTTCTTTTTTTGTAGCTCCTTTAGCGGGCCTTAAAGTATGTAATTTCATGTTCTCTGTTTTACTCAACGCAGTCTGATAAGGACCACTCGTATTAAAAAATAATGTTTTTCAATGAGAAGTCAATCTTCTAGATTTCCTCAACCTTAACAAGATGGGTGACTTTCCTGACCATGCCAAGAATCTGTGGAGTTGCTTCCAGCTCAACAGATGCATTGACTTTGCGAAGACCAAGTGCTTCCATGGTACGCTTTTGACGTTCTGGACGGTCAATGACACTTTTTACTTTAGTTATTTTCAGCTTCTTCATGTTGAAACCCCTGGGGGTATTGTTGCGTTAACAAATGTATTGAAGGAAATATTATCCGTTAAAAACCCTTTTCAGTGCAATCGTCCTGGTTTTTGAAACATGAATAGGCTCACGCAACATTCCCAGGGCTTTGAAAGTAGCTTTTACCACATTGTGTGGATTGGCTGAACCAAGTGATTTTGCAAGAACGTCAGTGATACCGACACTCTCCAAGACTGCACGCATGCTTCCACCTGCGATAACACCAGTACCATGGGCAGCTGGTTTAATCAAAACCTTTGCCGCACCCTCTTTTGCAAGTTGATCGTGTGGAATCGTTCCTTTCATTACAGGAACCTTTATCAGGTTTTTCTTTGCGTCTTCTATTCCTTTGGTGATAGCCTCCTGGACCTCCTTGGCTTTACCAAGACCATGGCCAACTACACCCTGTTCGTTACCAACAACTACGAGTGCCGAGAAACTGAATGCTCTTCCACCCTTTGTTGTTTTTACAACGCGGTTGATGGCTACAACTTTCTCCTTCAACTCAAGGTCTCCGGCTTTGACTCTGCTGTAATTTACTTTTGACATCTATTGAAATATTGATTTGAACAAAATTATGATTAGAACTTCAGGCCACCCTCACGTGCGCCTTCTGCTACTGCTTTAACCCTACCGTGATAGAGAAAACCACCGCGATCGAAAACACAACCGGCAAGACCTACAGCAATTGCTTTTTTGGCAATGGATTCACCAACCATTTTGCTTTTTTCAGTCTTGGTGACTTTCTGAGCTTTAATATCCTTATCGCGAGAAGATGCTGATGCAAGGGTAACTCCGTTTACATCATCAATCAATTGCGCATAAATTTCGGTGTTGCTTCTGAAGACACTCAATCTTGGCATTGCTGCAGTTCCTGAGATCTTCTTGCGGATCGTATACTTGATCCTTTGTCTTCTTAATGATTTTACGTTCATCTTTTATGGTTTGTCCTGATGCTGCCAGGATAGTTAACGATTATTATTTACCAGCTGCTTTACCTGCCTTACGACGGATGTATTCACCCTTGTACTTCACACCTTTTCCTTTGTATGGCTCAGGCTTCCTCAGACCCCTGATTTTTGCAGCAACTTGTCCAAGAAGTTGCTTATCAGAACCTTCCAGGAAAATGCGGGGGTTGTCTCCTTTTTCTTGGGTTGTTCTAACTGACAATTCACTTGGAATTTCAAATATGATGTTGTGAGAATATCCGAGAGAAAGATCAAGAATATTACCTTGACTTGCAGCTTTGTAACCCACACCCACTAGCTCAAGTTCTTTTTTGAAACCTGTAGTGACTCCAACAACAAGGTTGTTGACAAGTGCCCTTGAAAGACCATGCAAAGCACGGTGCCTGATTTGATCTGTAGGACGCTTCAGTTCAACAATGTTGCCATTGATCTCAACTGAAATATCACGGTCAACATCCTGCTTGAGTTCACCTTTAGGGCCTTTTACAGTTACAACATTGCCTGCGCCAACAGTAAGTGTTACACCTGCAGGAAGTTCAATTAGCTTTTTACCTATACGAGACATAGTATTCTGGTTTAAAATCCCTTGGGTATTGTCTGGATGGTTTCAGTTCCGTATAGAAAACTTATTGCGCGATCCAAACTTCCCGACAAGGAAAGGTTTTTAATTAATATATATAACAAAGTACTTCACCACCCACATTCTGTGATTTGGCGTCTTTGTCAGTCATTACACCTTTTGAAGTAGAAAGGATGGCAACACCCAATCCGTTCTTCACTCTTTTGAATTCAACCGGCTTGGCATACTGCCTGAGACCTGGACGTGAAACACGCTCCAAAGTTTTGATAGCAGGCTCTTTGCTGATTGCATCATA
>JBIJAE010000026.1:0-11204 GCA_044345895.1 Chitinophagaceae bacterium | reverse complement strand
ACTGGGGAGACAATGGTTCACCCTGCCAACCTATGCCAACAAACAGGGCTGTCACATTGGCAATGGTGGCAACTGAAATCCATCCCAGGTAAACAAGAAAAGGGTGGTATACCCACAAGCGATAAAAAAAAGGCATTTCATTTTTGAATCCCTGAATAGAAATAAAAAGTAAAATCAATGTTACCAGAAATGCAAACATGATCACCAAAGACAGTCCCAGGTATAAATAATGCCAGGCAACAATCCATCCTGCATTGAGCAAACAGGTAACCAGGAAATAAGGCCCAGCCTTGTTGATGGCAGCCTTTGCTGCCTCATTGAATTTTCCAAAAGCAGCAAAAAGGCTGCAGAACACAAAACCTATAAGAAGAAAATAAATGATGCCCCAAATGCCAAAAGTAAAGCCTGCGGGTACAAAGAAGTTGGGGTAAAACCCTGAGACCTGACCGGTATTGTAACCGTTGATGGGCAATATATTAGCCAAAGCATTAACTGCCAGCACCATACAAAAACCCGCAACATTGAGCAATGCATTTAGTTTGGGACCCATTCTATTGATTTAATAGGAAAAATATACACCAATCTTTTTAGATAAACAAGGTGTTTTCACCATTTCATTCATCAATGATGGGATTATTTTTACGCAAGTCGTTGCTAACCTTCAAAACATCATGATGGACCATGTGCATCCTTGTAACGGGTTGCCAAATGCGCAAGCCTGTGGAAACACTCGATGCACCACCCCAGATCAAAACGGAACGATTGAGCAAACAATAGCAGCTGTGCTGCATTGGGCTCAACAAAATTAATACGGTATAAAAAAAGCGCATGCGAAGAGGGGCCTTCATCACCAGCATTCAGGTACCCTAATTCATCATCCATGATGATATTGATTTGTTCCCTGATCTGGGCTTTCAACTGTTTTAACATGATGGTGAAAGCCGCATCGGGATGTTCTTGAACGGCCTTCATTTTTATGGTCAGGATTAATTCTGTTCTCAGCAACAAATGAACTACATTTCTTCCACTCTTGTGATACATCTCCTCACCGAAATCGGTATTATTTCCCATAAGTTCTTGGTTTGCACAAACACGCTGTAACTTTGTTGGTATAGAACGTTCCTTCATCAAATGTATTGTCTTTTTGACATTTTACTCTCTTTTTGACAATCAATTAATCTGTCTCTTGCATCAGTGAAAAATAAGAATAACCATCTTGGGCAAAAAATCAAACGCCTGCGTGCATTCAAGGGCATGACACAGGAAGATCTTGCAGCTGCGCTAGGCAAAACAAGATCACTTGTTTCCTATTTTGAGCGAACTGGCAATATCAACTCCTATACACTACAGGAGATTACATTAATACTTGGTTCGAACCCAGAAGAAATTGAATTGTTAGAAAACGATGAAAACCATAACGGTCATTCCGACCACAAAACCAATGGTTCAAACAATGGCTCACTTCAAAAATTACTGGACCAGCAAAAGGCAGAAATCCTTTTCCTTAGAGAAACCATCAATTACCAAAGACAATTGTTGAATGAATTGTCAAAAGGAAAATAGAAAAAATTTTCTATCCGGACATCCCCAAATCCGGGGAAAATGCGCTTCTAAATCCTCATTATAAGCCTGTTCGACATACTAGTTTTAGTAGTTATACGTTATTTGTTATTAGGACCTGTAAGTGTAAACACCTAATCTTTCAAGTTTTATACTAAAAGCCAGAACAAGTTTGGTTGTGGACAATATCTTCAAACCCATAACCATTCTCAACCCATGTTCACCAACGAATCAGTCAATTTGCAAACGCTCTCTAAGCGGGCATTCAACCTGCGATGGGCAGCAGTTCCACAGGGAACCATCCCCCTAACGGCTGCAGATCCTGATTTCCCCTGTGCTGAACAGATCAGAGAGGCAGTAGCCAAATATGCAAGGGATGGTTATTTCTCTTACGGACCAGCTGAAGGATTGCACTCTTTCAGAAACAGCCTTGCCAACAACTATCTTGCTACCCGCAAGGTTGCCTATCATGTTGATCATATTCTTCCGGTAGACAGTGCGGCTTTTGGTATTTACCTCACTTGCAAAACTTATTTGTCTGCGGGTGATGAAGCCATCATTTTTGACCCGGTAGATTTTCTATTCCGGTATTCAGTTGAAGCCGTGGGTGCTACAGCCATTGCTTTCCCAACACCACAATCTTTTGATGCGATTAACTTTTCATCCCTGGAACAATATATCACTGCAAAAACAAAAATGATTTGTCTTTGCAACCCCTTGAACCCGACGGGTAAGGTCTTCACCAAAGAAGAACTGAAGGCTTTGGGAGAAATGGCCATCAAGCATGATCTCATCATTCTCTCAGATGAAATCTGGAGTGACATCATCTTTGCGCCGCATAGTTTTACTTCCATTGCCAGCATTGATGAAGAAATCAAAAAAAGAACCATCACCATTACCGGATTCAGCAAGTCATATGGTCTTGCATCGCTTCGGGTAGGGGCTGTTTATTGTCCGGATGCATCCAGCTACACCAGGATTTTCACTGCATCGATGCACGCATCAACCGTACACGGTTGCAATGTGCCCGGTCAAATTGCGGCAACAGCAGCATTGGATGAATGTGGCGAATGGCTTGCCGCATTTGTGGCCCATTTGCAACAAATGCGTGACCGCTGTGTGGATGGGCTGAACAGCATAAAAGGCATTTCCTGCATGGCACCGCAAGGTTGTTATGTGGCTTTTGCTAACATTACAGGAACAGGTAAATCGAGCAGTGAAATACATCAGCTCCTAATGGACGAGGCAAAAGTGGCTGTGGTGCCGGGGCTGAAGCAATGGTTTGGCAATGGCGCAGAGGGATACATCAGGCTGAGTTTTGCTACCTCACCTGCTATCCTAAGCGAAGCACTGAACCGCATTAAAAACAGGTTGAATTAAAATGAAGTACGTAATCATAGGCGGTGGCATTGGTGGCCTGACAATGGGAATCTTTCTTCACAAAAAGGGAGAGCAAGTTGTTGTAAACGAGCGGGCGCAGCATATCCCTACCGGAGGCAATGCATTTCTCATGCATGCTGAAGGCGTATCCATTTTAAAGGAACTCTCTGCAGGATTTGATCCTCAGGCCATACCAGGAAAATTCATTGATCAGTTCAGCCTTCGCAAGCCTACTGACGAAGAAATCAAATTCCAAAAACTTGATCCCTGGCAATGCATCAAAAGAAAAGACATCGTTGAATTCCTGTACAGTTTGCTTCCTTCAGAAAACATAAAACATGGCAGGGTTTTTTCTCATTTTCTTTACAATGAAGAAAAAGCGGTAGCAGCGGTATTTGAAAATGGAGACATTGAATATGGCGATATCTTTATAGGAGCAGATGGTGGCCATTCACAGGTGAGGGAATCGATTTTTGGAGAAACCCAATTCACACCTGTTGAAGTAAAAGAAGTGGTAGGACTGCTCAAAAGCAAAGAACTCAGTGCAAGGCTTGGAAACAGGTTTACCAAGTTTCAACACGATAAAAAAAGCATTTCATTTGGTGTGATTCCCTCTTCCCCATCAGAAGTGGTTTGGTATATACAATACGATCCAAGAATCATGGACATCCATGAGAACAGTCCAAAAGCAATGGGCATGTTCTGCAGTGAATTACTGAAAGAGTTCCCTGAGCTGGTTCAGGAAGTGATGGAGGCAGATGACTTTACATCCACTTACATCTGGCATACCAAAGATTTCGACCTGCTGCCTTCTTTTCACAAAAACAATGTGGTGTTGATTGGGGATGCAGCACATCTGGCACTTCCGTTTACAAGTGCCGGCACAACCAATGCACTTGTTGATGCCCACACACTCTATACCTTGCTCATGGAAAACACTGAAACTGAAGTGGTGTTTCAAAAATACCACAAGCTAAGGGCAGAGCATGTTGCAAAACAAATCCAGCTGGGAAGGGATATCAAAAAAGATTTTCTTAACCCTGAGGGAAGAAATGAAGACGAGATGCTGATTCCCCTTATCACCAAGCAGGAAAGGGCCATCAGAAAAAGAAAAAAATTAAAAGAGATCAGCATCCTGTACTATACCGATCCCATTTGTTCTACCTGTTGGATCATTCAGCCACAGTTGAGAAAATTACAACTTGAATATGGAGACCATGTAAACATTGAATACAAGATGGGCGGACTACTCCCCTCCTGGGATAATTTTAACCGGCATGGGATAACAAAACCTTCTGATGTGGCTGCCCATTGGGAAGAAGTTTGCACTTTCTATGAAATGCCCATCAACCAAAATATCTGGATGGAAGATCCTTTGCCTTCATCCTATCCACCATCTATTGCTTTCAAAGCCGCACAAATTCAGGATACCGGGAAAGCCGTACTTTTTCTCAGAAGAATCAGGGAGATGGTTTTCCTTGAAAAGAAAAATATCATCAAGAAAGAATTTCTGTATGCCGCAGCCTTTGACGTAGGGCTTGATGCCGCCAGGTTGGTCAGGGACCTGGAAGGCAGAGCACAAGGCCTTTTCAGGGAAGATCTGGTGCTTTCTGAACTTTTGAATGTGAAGGTATTGCCGACCCTGTTTTTTTCCAACAAAGATGGTCTCCAACTGGCACTGAATGGATACCAACCCTATGAAAATTTTGAAGAAATCTTACAGCAGTTGCAACCAGGTATCAAAAAATCAAAATACAATAAGTCTGCTGCTTATCTGTTTGAGCAATTCCAATCCATGACCTCAAAAGAGTTCTCTTTTCTCAGGGAGGAAAATGAAATTCAGGCAAGATATGTTCTGCACAATCTTCTAGACCACAACAAGATTACAAAATTTGAAAGCCCCTCCGGCAACATGTGGATCAGCAATTTTGTATCCGCTGCTGAAGAGAAAACAGCTTAGTCCACACACCTGAATCCTGTATGTTCCAGGCCTGTATCGGTTGCGGTCTTCATCCTTGATGTCACCCTGTATCCCTTGCAATAAGAAGCATTGCAGAGAAAGGATCCTCCCCTGACAACCCTTTTCTGAACGGTGGGTTCCTGAGGGTCATAGCTGTCTGCCGGACCTTTGGGATCGATGGATATCTGTCCACTGACCTTTGCATAATAATCATCCCTGAACCAGTCAAAGCACCATTCCCAGACATTTCCAGCCATGTCATAGAGTCCATAACGATTGGCGGGAAAAGTCTTGACAGGAGAGGATGAAGGGAATTTGTCCCAGTTGGTATTGGTGCTCGGAAATGTTCCCTGCCAGGTATTGGCCTTGGGCTTTCCTTGTTCAATGTCTTCATTGCCCCAGGGATATTTATCCGTTCTTCCTCCTCTTGCAGCGTATTCCCATTCCGCTTCGGTGGGCAACCGCTTTCCTGCCCATTTGCAATAGGCCATGGCATCGTCCCAGGAAACGTGCACCACAGGATAGTTATCCTTGCCGACGATGTTGCTGCCTGCACCTTTTGGATGTTTCCAGTTGGCTCCTTTCTTCCAGTCCCACCACTGGCTGGGATCTCCCAATCCTGTGCCTGGTGCCTGTTTCACAAATACCAGGGAAGCTGCAACCAATACACTGTCTGGTGGCTTGGGTGTACCGGGTGGAACCTGTTTTTTTATTTCTTCCCAGTTGGGCGCAATTTCTGCAGTGGTGAGATACCCTGTGGCATCCACAAATTTTTTAAACTGGGCATTGGTCACCTCGGTCGCATCCATCCAAAAGCCGCTGACCTTTACGCGGTGCTGGGGATATTCATCCTCCCTTCCCTCATCGTCGTTGGCACCCATCATGAAATCACCACCTGCAATCCAAACCATCCCCTCATGGGAAGCGCTGTCTGCGGCGCTGGAGAAACTGGTATCTGACGCCCCTACAGCATACCTGGCTGGCAAATTAGATGCACAATGCAGCAGGCTGTCTTCTACAGAAGCATATTTTTTAGGCGCAGCAGGCTGGTTGCAGGAAAAGGCAAGGATTGAAAGGAGGGCAGTGGCATACAATAATGACTTCATGGATGGTATTCAGGATTTAAATGTAGTTTTTTTATCATCGGGAGGGCAACATTTGTCGTTAAAAGAATGGGCGGTCTTTGAGATTTCCGAATTTCAGATACGTCTTGTTGAGACCCCATTTGAAATCCCCTTCCTTGAAATGTACCAGCAAATCCTTTGCTGTACTCATGTTCTTCCTTTTCAAGGTGATGGTTTCGCCAGCTTTGGTATCAAAAGAATAACTTACATGGCCATTTGATTTTTTGGTTACCGGTACCACAATACCCCTTTTGTCAGAAACAATGTCGAAATCAAATGTAGAAATCATATCTAAGGTACACCTGTTTCCTGCCAGGCTTTTGACCTGCACTTGTTGAAGGATGGCATCATACATCACAGCACTGACCCTGAAAGCACCTTCTGCACCCAGGTCCTTGAACGACATTTCCCTCCACTCTGATGGGATGGCAGGCAGGATGCTGATCTTTCCATCATCGCTTTGGATCATCATTTCCAACAGGCTGGTGGCAAAGGCCATGGGTGTTTCAAAACATGGCCCCGACTCTGCATAAAGCCCTCCAGGTTCTGCATGCCTGTTCAGAAAATCATTGAGGTATTTGATGGATTTATCACCCTCACCCAAAAGGGAATACATGGCCGAGGCCCCTGTGTAAGAATAGCCTGCTAAAGCCGCTGGCATAGAATGCCAATGGTTGATGGAGCGGATGGTCATCTCCCTGTGTGCAGGATTTTTCATGTCCAACAAACGATAAGGATAGATGGCCAGCAGATGAGAATAATGGCGGTGGGATGAGGTGAGGTCAACATTCCGTCCAATCATAAACCCCTTATCACTGGTCGGCAATGGGGTAAGGCGCTGGAGCACTTCACTCCATTTTGTTTTGTCTGGATCATTGAGCTTCAGCAGCTGGTCTACATGCAACAGTGTTTGCAATCCCCATATCAGACCAGACAAGGAATAGTGTGCATCTTCTGCATCGGCATATTCGGGAGAATGGGATTTGACAAGGTGATAAATCCCGTTTTCATCCTTGTACAGCAGGTGCATGAGATAATTCACCGATCGCTTCAACAGTGGATAGATCTTGTCTTTCAGCGTTTCCCTGTCACCGCTGTACTGGTAATAGCGATAGTAATACAGCATGGTCCAGACCAGGTTTCCAGGTTCAAACTGGCCTTTTCGAAGATCGTCTTGGTTCAAGGGTGCATGCAGATCGAAAGAGGTGATTCTTCCAATAGCAGCTGCATCATGGCGCCATTTTTCAGGCACATTGTTGATGAGCGTTTGTTTGTTTTTGTTGAGCAGGTCAAACATGGGCTTTGTCAATTCCAGGTGGTTTGACGCATAAAGAGGTGAGTATGTGAGCTGCTGGTTAAGGTTCCACCAGATGCCGGGCCAGGGCGTTTTGGAACTGAACCAGGGGCCCATCAGGTCCATCATCGGCTTGTCCTCCCTTGTAGCTGAAGCCAGCTTGTACAACTGAAGCCAGTAATAGGTTTCAACCCTTTTGTCGGGAATGGAAATGAAGCTTTTTCTGAAATAAGCATTCCACCAACTCCTGTGTTTTGCCATCACCATATCAAATGGTTTTGACTGAAAACGCTTGATGGCAGCAATGGCCTCAGGCCTGGCCTTCCCCATTTCATCACTACTGTATCCCACAGCCACATCAATCACATGCTTCTCCTTGATCGCTCCATGTTTCCATACTGTAGCATACTCCCCTTTTGCCAGCATGGGCTGGTAACAAATGCCGTATCCCGCAGAATCCTTCATTTCAAAATCAGGATTGGCCTTGTAATTGTAGGGCTTGGCATCAACCCTGCCAAAGGAAATGCGGGGGGTAGTGCTCTGTTCTGCAACCCACTCGCAAAATATTTTTTCTCCTCCCAACTCTGACGCTTCAATATGGATGATGTCTTCTCCTGTTGGAGCAAAAAATAAAAGTTCCACCCTTCCATTTGTTGTAGTGACATGCCCCTTGGCAATGGCATTGAAGATGTCAAGGTGAAGCTGGGCCCCCAGTATTTTCCCCTCCGTCCTGATCACCATTTTACCAATCGGCAATCTTGGATGAGAAACAAGTTGCTGGGTGAACATGCTATCGGGATAATGCGGGCGTTGATCCGTTACATCAGACCTTCCCACATCAAACCTGATGGCTTTCTCTCCTTCGCGGTAGGCATTCACTCCAAGCCTTCCATTGCCTGCAATGATGCCGTCATAATAATCCGTTCCCAGGCTGTCCCAGTAGAGCCGGGTATTTTTCATGTAGTTGCTCCATTCAGTGGTATCAATGGGCTGTGCTGTTGCAGCAAAGCCCATCAGCAAAAGAAGGCTGGAAAAAAGAAATTTCATGTTGCCAAGTTATTAAAAAACAACGAGGGAAAGTAATGCTACAATCCCTCGTTGCCAATCTTCCTTGCGATACTTTCAAATCGCAATAGCAGTCAAATGATTTTTTTACTCCTTCACCGTTGTGGTGATGGAAGGTGCCGCTTTCTCCCACTCGCTTCTGTTGAGTTTTTTCACTACTGGTGCAATCTCATCTCCATTGTCGCCATTGTACAACCTTCCGTTTTTCATGACGAATTTGATGGTATTGGTGTTGCGGATGTTTTCCAGCGGATTCTTGTCAAGGATGATCAGGTCTGCAAGCTTGCCTGCCTCGATGCTGCCAAGGTCCTTGTCAAGGCCAAGGGCCTCTGCCCCCTGAATGGTGGAAACTTTCAAGGCATCAATGGTTCTCATGCCGCCACTTTGCATGGCCCATACTTCCCAATGAAAGCCAAGCCCCTGCAATTGGCCATGGGAGCCAATGCCGGCGATCCCACCCTTTTCAACAATAGACTTCATGCTTTGAGCATGTTTCTGGAATACATGTTCCTCAGGCAGAAACCATGTTGCCCTGCGCCTTGACTTTGCTGCCAGCTCTTCGTATGGCGTAAAGAATTGAAGCTTTTTGTTGCTGTAGGGATTGTCGGTTTCATAATAATAATTCTCTGCCCATGGCCCTCCGTAAGACACCAGGAGTGTTGGCGTTACAGCCATCTTTGCATCTGCCACAACCTTGGTCACGTCTTTGTACAAAGGGAAAATGGGAATGGAATGTTCGTGCCCGGGATATCCATCCAACAAGTTGGTCATGTTCAATTTGAAATCCAATCCACCTTCGGTGGTGGGCATGAGTTTTTGGTTCTTTGATGCATTGATGATCCACTGCCTGGCTTGTCTGTTGCCAGTGAGGTACATTTTGATGTACTGCGTGTTGTAGTATTTGCTGTATTGCTTGAGTACATTCTCTGCCTGTGCAGAGTCTTTGATGTTGTACGCCCAGTACCCCACGCCAGGACCGGTGGAGTAAACACGGGGGCCCACCATCTGCCCGGCTTCCACCATGTCGGCATAGGTGAGTACATCTGTGGTAGCAGTCTGTGGATCACGGGTAGTGGTCACCCCATAGGCAAGATTGGCAGCATAGATCCAGACCTGGTTCTTGTGGATTCCCCAGCTGGGCCACATGTGCGAATGCACATCCACAAAACCTGGAATCACTGTTTTGCCGGCAACATCAATCACCCTAGCACCTTTTGGTGCAGCAATATTTTTAGCAACTGATTTGATGCGGTTGTTCACAATCAGCACATCCCCCTTGGCAATGACCTCATCGCCTTTCATGGTGATGATGCGTGCGCCTTTGAGCAAGATGGTTGAAGAAGGATTGTCTTTGGTATAATAAACCTTTACCCAGGTTTCTTCAGGTGAATATTTTGGATCTTCTTTTTTAGTTATTGATTTCTTTGAGGTATCTGCCGGTGATTTTTTAGTAGTATCTGTTAGGGCCTTGAGATCAGCCAATTTTTTGGCCGTCTTCAGGCTGTCATCCAGGTTGTCGGATTGTATGAGATCGTATACAAAATGGGCTGCACCCAGGCTGTAGTGAATCTTTTGTCCATTGGCAGACCAGCTTGGAAATTCACCCCCAATCTCGGTCAGTTTCTTGCTTGGAAACTCAGCACTGCTGGCATCTGCAACGGAAATGGAAATCATTTTTCCTGTTGATGGAATGGTGACAGCATAGATGTTGTTGTTGACCTTGGCAATCGCTTTTTCGCCTTTGGGTGAAAGCCAGATTTCGCTGGCAGGGGATGCCGGATTGTTTTCCCTGGCGTCTTCTGTTGTTAATTCCTGCGGAACAATACAGGGATCTACCTCCGGTTTGCCCTTGTACATGGCGATGGAACCATAGGTGGTGATGCCGCTGATTTTGGCATGTACTTTTTGATCTGTGCCATCCCACTTGATGGAGATCAGGCTGCCTCCGGCATTCATGTAAATGCGTTCATCATTGACGGAGAAATGAGGATTGTAGCGGCCATTTGCCCTGTCAATGATATTTTCAGTTCCGCCTTCTGCATTCATCCAGCAAAGCAGGTCTTCGGCATCATCATAGCCCGGATCAAATGCATCCCTGAATTTTTGGTTTGGTGCATGCACGTATACAATCCTGTCGCCCGACAAATTAAATCTTGGCGATGAATAAAGACCTGGCACTGCTGTGAGTGTTTTTGCATTCCCTCCATTCAGATCCACTGAAACAATGTTACCTCCATTGGGGGCCCAGGTACTAAATACAATTTTTTTGCCATCAGGGCTCCATGAAGGCTGGGCTTCTGTGAAATCATTGGAAGTCAAGCGCTTTGGCGTACCGCCGGGATAATCCATCAGGTACAACCTATTCAAAACGGTAAAGGCCAGCTGCTTTCCATCAGGAGAAGGCACTGCATCGCGGATCTGACTGGCCATTGCAGCAGTGGTGTCCTTGATGGGGTATTTGAACAGCACTTCAGGGCCAAGTTCCAGCTTGCCATCCACTGTGTAAGGGATTTCGGTATAGCTGCCATTGGCGATGTCAATCTTGTTGATTTTTCCACCAAATGAAGCCAGGAGATGTTTGTTGTCTGGCGTGAACGTCATGGCGGGCAAAACACCAGATACAGCAATAGACTCCTGGTCATCCCTTTGCACAGGATAAGCCAGCCAACGTTCATCACCAGATTTGAGGTCGCGGATGACCAGTCCTGTCTTGTCTTCAAAACGGGTGCCATAGACCAGCCATTTGCCATCACCAGAGAGTACCGGAGTGAAGGCAGATCCATAGCGTGATGTCAGCTTGGTTGTTCTTGCATTGCTGCGG
>JBIJAE010000252.1:0-3052 GCA_044345895.1 Chitinophagaceae bacterium | reverse complement strand
CGCCATGGCTGTGGATGATGGCCGTGATGTCTTTTACCGTCTCTTCGTATACACCGTAAGTGCTGGGGTAGGTGATCATGATGCCAGCGAGGTTTTCGCTGTGTTGGATGGCTTTTTCGTTGAGGTCCTCTACATCGATGTATCCATTTTCCAATGCTTTTACCACAACCACTTTCATGCCAGCCATGACAGCAGATGCTGGATTGGTGCCGTGTGCGGAAATGGGAATCAGCATCACGTTGCGGTGGTGGTCTCCGCGAGAAAGGTGGTATCCCCTGATGGCGAGAAGACCAGCGTATTCTCCCTGTGCTCCACTATTGGGCTGAAGGCTGCAGGCATCAAAACCGGTCACCTCACAGAGGTATTTTGAAAGCTCATCCAAAACGAATTGATAGCCTTTGGTTTGAGCAGTTGGCGCAAAGGGATGAATCTGCCCCCAGCAGGACCAACTCAATGGCATCATCTCTGAAGCAGCGTTCAATTTCATGGTGCAGCTTCCTAAAGAGATCATAGAGGTATTTAGGGATAAATCTTTGTTTTCTAATGACTTAATGTACCTCATCATTTTGCTTTCGCTGTGATAGGTATTGAAAACAGGATGTTGCAAGTAGGGTGAATTGCGTTTTAGGCTTGAAGGTATATTGGCAAGATCCGCCGATGCAGCAAAGTTCAAAGCTGCTTTTCCATTCTGGCCAAAACAGGCAACTGCCGCCATTACATTGCTGGTATTGCTCGTTTCATCAAAGCTGATGCCCACCATGGTTGGGCTGATCAGCCTGAGGTTGATATTTTGTTCAGCTGCTGCTTCAACAATTTGCTTTGCTTCGGCTGTGATGATGGCAATGGTATCAAAATAGGCTGTTGACGCCAATGAATAGCCCAGTTGTTGGAGGGAAGTAGCTGCTGCATGGGCAAACATGCTTGTTCTGGTAGCAATGTTTTTGAGGCCTTCCGCTCCATGGTAAACGGCATACATGGCAGCCATGTTGGCCAAAAGCGCCTGGGCTGTGCAAATATTGGAAGTGGCTTTCTCTCTTTTGATGTGCTGTTCGCGCGTTTGCAGGGCCATCCTCAGGGCCCTGTTACCGTCTGCGTCAATGCTGACGCCAATGATTCTCCCTGGAATGTTGCGCTTGAATTCGTCTTTTGTAGCAAAGAAGGCTGCATGAGGGCCTCCATATCCCAAAGGAACACCAAATCGCTGGGCTGAACCGCAGGCGGCATCTGCTCCAAGTTCGCCGGGAGGTGTGATCAGGGTGAGCGCCAGCAGGTCGGTTGTCATCACCACATACCCACCAATACTGTGTACATGGTCAATGAAGCCCCTGTAGTCCTTCAATTCCCCAATGTTGTTGGGGTATTGTACCAGCGCACCGAAGTACGAGTTGTCTAATGTGGTGTTTGAGAAATCTCCTGTAACTATTTCAATACCAATGGGTAGTGCTCTTGTTATTAGAAGATCAAGTGTTTGTGGAAAGCAATTTTCGTCTACAAAAAACCTTGGTCTTTCAATATGGTCCTGCTTGTTCAGGGCATTGAAAAACATGGTCATGGCTTCAGCAGCTGCAGTTGATTCATCCAGCAAGGAGGCATTGGCGATGGGCAAACCTGTCAGTTCACTCACCATGGTCTGGTAGTTCAAAAGGCTTTCCAACCTGCCCTGGGCAATCTCTGCCTGATAGGGGGTGTATTGGGTATACCAACCTGGGTTTTCAAAAATATTCCTCAGGATAACACTCGGTGTATGGGTTCCATAATATCCCTGGCCAATGAAATTCTTGGCAACAATATTGGTTTCTCCAATGGCACGAATGTGCTCAAGATAAGCTGCTTCACTCATGGCCGGAGGAACATTCAATGCATTGTGGTTGACGATATTGGGTGGAACTGTTTTTTCCACCAGTGCGGCAAGACTTGGCTCACCAATGGTGCTGAGCATTTCCTTTTCTTCGATGGCTGAAGGGCCAATATGCCTGCTGCTGAATTCGTTTTCCTGTTGCGTCAAAAGATTCATGGATGGGTCTTTATTCGTTAGAAATGCAAAATGGAATATTGCAAATTGTCAGGGTGCAAATTTAATCAGAAGCGGGCAGTATATGACGACTTTGTAGACTAAAAAACCGGAATGTGGATTAAATGGTGAAACAGTAGTTTGGCGTTGGTTTAGGTTTTACTTTTGGGGTATGGCGGATGGATTATTGATCAATTGGGAAAAGCAATCTTTGGCGCATGCCAAAGCCTATAAAACCTTCCTGCAGCGGGTAAACAAAAACCAGGCCTTGAAGTTGCTTCCCACATTGCATGAGGAAGCCTTTGAGCAGGTGGATTGCCTGACCTGTGCCAATTGCTGCAAAAACTATTCCCCCCGTTTCAAAACGCCAGACATCAAAAGAATCAGCAAGGTCTTGGGATTACGGGAAAGTGTTTTTATTGATACCTATCTTGACATTGACACAGACGGAGACTATGTGCTGAAAACAAAGCCCTGTCCATTTCTTGGCACTGACAACCATTGCTCCATATACAAGGACAGGCCATCCGATTGCAGAAGATTTCCTTACACTGATGAGGATATATTTGTTAAAAGACAGGCCCTCACACTAAAGAACACATCGTTTTGCCCAGCTGCTTATGTTGTGATGGAACGCCTGATGCAAGAGGTAAAATAGACCTAGTAGTTGATTTTTCTGATGGCGGGATTCTTGAACCAAGTATAGACCACAATGCTGATGGTCATCATTCCTCCAAACACCACCGATGGAATCACGCCCATCAGCCTTGAAGCAAATCCACTTTCAAAGGCCCCAAGCTCATTAGAAGAGATGATGAATATGCTGTTCAGTGCTGAAACCCTTCCCTTCATTTCTTCAGGTGTTCTGGTTTGGAGGATGGTAGAGCGCACAATCATGCTGATACCATCCAGTAATCCCGACAGGAACAAGGCCGCAAAAGAAATCCAAAAAGCAGTTGAAAGTCCAAAGATGATCATGGTCATGCCAAAACCGGCAACACAAAGCAACATGATTTTTCCCTGTTCCTTTCGCATCGGTAC
>JBIJAE010000251.1:0-3053 GCA_044345895.1 Chitinophagaceae bacterium | reverse complement strand
AGAAAAGTGGATTGCGTGGCAGGGGTGGTGCAGGATTTCCTTCAGGAATGAAGTGGAGTTTTCTGGCCAAGCCCGAAGGTGTTCCCCGTTACCTGGTCTGCAATGCAGATGAATCTGAACCAGGCACATTCAAGGACAGGTACCTGATGGAATTCATTCCCCACCTTTTGATAGAGGGCCTGATTGTCTCCTCTTTTGCCCTTGGCAGCAACCGCACCTACATTTATATCCGTGGCGAATATGCATGGATCGTTGGCATTCTTGAGCAAGCCATTGCAGAGGCCAAACAAAATGGCTTCCTTGGAAAAAATATCCTGGGATCAGGATTTGATTGTGAGATTTATGTGCAGCGCGGTGCAGGTGCTTATATCTGTGGTGAAGAGACAGCATTGATCGAATCTTTGGAAGGCAAGCGTGGCAATCCACGGATCAAGCCTCCCTTCCCCGCCATCAAGGGCCTTTGGGACTGCCCAACGGTTGTCAACAATGTTGAAACCCTTGCTGCTGTAGTTCCCATCATGAACATGGGTGGAGAAGAATACGCCAAGATTGGTGTTGGGCGCTCAACCGGAACAAAATTGATCTCTGCCTGCGGCAACATCAACAAGCCTGGGGTATACGAAATAGACATGACCATTTCTGTAGAGGAATTTATCTACAGCGATGAATACTGTGGAGGTATTGCCAATGGCAAAAAGCTGAAGGCCTGTATCCCCGGTGGTTCCTCTGTTCCCATACTTCCTGCCAATCTTTTGTTGACAACAGCAAAAGGTGAGCCTCGCTTGATGAACTACGAAAGCCTTTCTGATGGGGGCTTTGCTACCGGTTCCATGATGGGATCAGGTGGATTCATTGTTCTGGACGAAGACCAGTGCATCGTGAAGCATACCCTGACACTTGCCCGTTTTTACAGGCACGAAAGTTGCGGTCAGTGCTCCCCCTGCAGGGAAGGTACCGGATGGATGGAAAAAATCCTTGGAAAAATTGAAAGCGGCAAGGGTGCCATCAGCGACATCGATTTGCTCTGGGATATCCAACGCAAGATCGAAGGCAATACGATTTGTCCATTGGGTGATGCAGCAGCCTGGCCTGTTGCAGCGGCCATCAGGCATTTCAGGGATGAGTTTGAGTGGCATGTCAACAATCCGGAATTGTGCCAGACACAAAACTTTGGATTGGCACATTATGCAGATCCCATCCATGTTCCAGTTTAGTAAGGGTTAAGTCTCTTTAAAAAAAATATATGTCCGAAGCAGTCAAAACAGTAAAAGTAACAATAGACAACATCACGGTGGACGTGCCCATGGGAACGACCATTTTGCAAGCCGCGCGCATGATTGGCGGGGATGTTGTTCCTCCTGCAATGTGCTACTACAGCAAACTCCAGGGCAGCGGTGGTAAGTGCCGTACCTGTCTGGTGGAAGTCAGCAAGGGAAGTGAGGCAGATCCTCGCCCGATGCCCAAGCTGGTGGCCAGTTGCAGGACTGGTGTGATGGATGGCATGGAAGTGAAAAACATGACCAGTCCGAAGGTGGAAGATGCCAGAAATGGTGTTGTGGAATTTCTGTTGTTGAACCATCCGCTCGATTGCCCCGTTTGCGACCAGGCAGGAGAATGCCATTTGCAGGACCTTGGCTATTCGCATGGAAAACAAGGAACCCGTTATGAGTTCAAGCGCAGGACTTTTGAGAAGCATGATCTTGGTCCGTATATCCAACTGCACATGACCCGTTGCATCCTTTGTTACAGGTGTGTGTTCACGGCAGACCAGCTCACAGACAAAAGAGCGCATGGCATTTTGAGCAGGGGAGACCATGCTGAAATTGCTACCTACATTGAAAAATCCCTCGACAATAATTTCATTGGAAACGTCATCGATGTTTGCCCGGTTGGGGCCCTCACCGACAAGACCTTCCGTTTCAAAAACCGTGTTTGGTTCACCAAGCCCGTCAATGCGCACAGGGATTGCAAATGCTGCTCTGGCAAGGTTACCCTTTGGCAACGCGGCGAAGAGGTTTTGCGGGTAACGGCAAGAAAGGACCAGTGGGGTGAAGTGGAAGAGTGGATTTGCAATGAGTGTCGTTTTGAAAAAAAGAAAACAACAGACTGGACCATTGAGGGGCCTTCACATGTCAGCAGGCATTCTGTTATCTCACAAGGGCATTACGAGAACATCCAAAAGCCCAAAGAGACATTTACTGCCGTGCATGGCGGAAGGAACCCACAGTTGTTGATGGACATCCACAGTGTAAGTGAAGTAAATGATCCTTCCATTGACCTTAGCCTGATCAATGGCCCTGCCACCAGCGACGTTTATAACCCTTCAACCAAACAAGCATGATCACGATGGATTTGATGGCAATTAACCTTGCGTATGGAATCGAAAAATTGCTCTTGATTGGCGGCATCATCACAGTATCCCTGATTGTTGCGATGTATACTACCTATGCTGAAAGAAAAGTGGCAGCCTGGATGCAAGACCGCCGTGGCCCAAACAGGGCAGGTCCTTTTGGATTGCTACAGCCTGCAGCAGATGGTCTGAAACTTTTTTTCAAGGAAGAGATCATTCCACTGACTTCCAACAAGACCTTGTTTGTGCTTGGCCCAGCCCTCGCCATGATTACTGCTATGCTCACCAGCGCGGTCATTCCCTGGGGAAGCAGCATCAATATTTTTGGCCGTGATGTAAGCCTCCAGATTGCTGACGTTAACATTGGCATTCTCTACGTTTTTGGCGTAGTAAGCATGGGTGTTTACGGCATCATGATTGGTGGTTGGTCTTCCAACAACAAATTCTCTTTGATTGCAGCTGTAAGGGGTGCATCACAGATCATCTCTTATGAACTGGCCATGGGCCTTTCATTGATTGCATTGCTGATGATGACAGGTTCTTTGAGCCTCAAGACCATCGTGCAACAACAAATGGAAGGTGGGTGGAACATCCTCTACCAGCCACTCGGTTTCTTGATTTTTCTGATCTGTGTATTTGCAGAGTGTAACCGTACTCCATTTGACCTTCCGGAAGCAGAGAATGAATTGAACTTTGGTTACCA
>JBIJAE010000250.1:0-3063 GCA_044345895.1 Chitinophagaceae bacterium | reverse complement strand
CATAGCAGCAGTTCTCCAGCATCATCATGTGCTTGCGGGTCTTCTCAGAGGTTTCCACCAGTTCCCAGCATTCATCGATTGTTTTTGCTGCAGGCACTTCTGATGCTGCATGCTTGCCATTTTTCATGGCGTATACGGAGATGGGCGTATGCAATTCCCAGGGGGTGGTTACATAGACCAGGTCAATATCATTGGATTCGCAAACGGCTTTCCAGCCCTCAGCACCAGAATAGGCTTTTGCCATGGGCAGACCTTTTTTGGTCAGTATTTTTTGTGCTTTGTCAACACGCTCTGGATATTTGTCGCAGAGGGCCTTGATCTCAACACCTTCAATATAACTCAGCCTGTCTACTGCGCCAGGGCCTCTCATGCCAAGGCCAATGACAGCAACCCTTACGGTGGGCAATTTCGGTGCTGCATAACCGCACATGTTGAAGGCTGCAGGTGCTATAGGCATTGTAGCAGCGTTGGCAGCAAATCCGTTTTCAGGAATGGCAGAAGCAATTGCACCTGAACCCAGGGCTATGTTGCGGATGAACGAGCGTCTGTTTGTACTCATTTTTAAGGTTTTACATATGAGTACTAAAGATAGGGAAATCAGAGATTAAGCCAATAGTTCATCTTGAACACAATTGCGCGGTTCTTGTTTTTCATGAAGGGGTCTGTAAAGTAGTTGTCGCTGTATACCAAAAACAGGTCACTCATCGGCTTATAACGCCATTGAACACGGCTGTTGATATTAAAGTTGTTGCGCTGGTTGTTGTATTGCAGGAAAGTGGTCCAGAACAGGTTGTTGGAGAAGTTGATTTCAATCCTGGGGGCAACCAGAAATAGATTGTTTTTACCATAAGGTTCAGGGAACCTGAGCCTTGACTGTTCCAGGTTGATGGAAAAGTTTCCCCAGGGCTGAAGCCTGTAGCTGGCCGTAAATTCATACCTGAACACCCGGCCATTCAGAAAGCCACCCTCACCAAACCTGATGCTGTAATAGAATTTCTTGCGGTAATCGGAACCGTATGAAATCGATTTGGCAAGGGTGCTATATGTTCCAGGAGGAATGGGCGTTTGATCTGTATATGGCGTATGGTAGGCCAGGTTGTTGAGGTTGTATCCCAGGTTGAACCTTATTTCCGCTGTGTTCTTGAATGACAACTGCAATTTGAGGTCGTGGTTGGTTTCGTTCAAAGAATTGTCCAGGTTCAATACCGTGAAATTTTCAGTGCCCAGTTTGATCTGGTTGAGTTTCCCGGTTTTTGGGAAAAAGGTATAGTTGGTTTCGTTGAAGAGCTGGTTGAATCCTTTCCTGATCACCGTATCCAGAAGGGCATCATAATTTTCAATTCGGCTGATGAAACCCATGTCTGTATAATAGCCATCAGTGATTGTTCCGGCATCAAAAAGGATGGTCAATTTTTTGCTGAAATAACCGCCCCCGCCATTTGAATAAAATTGTGCCTTGTTGATGGACTCCTTGAATGACTGGTGATAGCCAGCCCAGGCATTCCATCTTCCTGATTTGTCAACGAAATTGTATTCCATTCCAGCATTGCGGCCATATTTGTCTAAGGGGTTGTCGATCTTATGATCAGTATCCTCAATGCCCTGGCGGTTCAGGAAATATCCTTTGACAATCGATCTGGCCTGTACCTGCTGGTTGAAGGTGACGGCAGTATAATTCTGCGCAGCCGCGGCATCTTTCGCAAGGGTTTGCATGTTCATCAGACCAACCCTTGTTTTCTTTGAAATGTTTCCGCTGATCCTTGCACCTGCCAGGATGGGTACCCTGTTGCCATCCTTGTCTAGCCCTATGGTTCTTGAATAAAAAGGCCTGACAGGAGGAATTCCGTAAGAAGAAAACAGGTCATCATTCTCAAGGAAAAAAGTTCTTCGCTCTGGGAAAAACAAATTGAAGCGGGTGAGGTTGGTCACCTGTTTGTCCACCTCAATCTGCGAAAAATCAGGGTTGACGGTCAGGTCCAGGTTCAACGATGAGGTCAGTGCAACCTTGGCATCAAAGCCGGCATTGAATTTGCCTTTTGTGGCAGTACCCTGTTCCTTGTTGTTTTCAAGTGAGCCAGTGGTATAGGGAATGATAGAAATATTGGTTCCCGCTGGCGGGGGAGGACTGTCCCAGTTCAAGGAACCTGAATAGCCAAAATCAGCGAAAGGAAAGTTGATGGGCATGTCGGTCCAGGTAGAGAATTCATTGTTCTTGATGTCGGTTCTCAGCAAATTCATTCCCCATTTCAAATTCCCTTCCTTGTATCTCAAAGTGCTGAAAGGAATGGCCAGTTCTGCCGTCCAGTAGGTTGCATGTCGGGTGGTGGCAGAATACCATTTGTTGTCCCAGCTGAAATTCAATTCACTGCTTGATCCTGCATTGACAAGGTCTTCAGACTGTACGTTGTAAGGGGTAATGGAAAATACAAATCCGTTTGTTCGCTGGTTGACAGGGTCCAGTGCGATAGATACTGCATCACTGTCAAAAAATCCCTGGTCCCTTTTCAGGGTCTGGGCAACATAGAAACTGGTATCCATGGCCTTGATGCCAAAATAGATGAACTGGTTGTCGTAAGTAACCTTGACAAAAGTTTTTCTTTTGGGGCGACCCTCATCATTGGGCCATTTCATGAAAAAATCATGGGCTTCACCCGCCTCGACCCAGTCTTTTTCCTCAAGCGTACCATCAATTTTGATGGCCCCGGTTGATTTTTTTATTTGGAGCTGAAATTGCTCCTGGAATTTCATCCCATCTTGCCCTGTAGCAGTTGCAGAACATAACAGGAGCAATAAGAATGATACATGATTGAGTCTTAACATCGATGGTTGTCTGCCATTAAGGGCGGCCGCAAATTTCGTAAATTCTCTGTAAAGGGCTGTTTAAAATATTTCAGGTGGAGGCAAAGCATGATGGGTGGAAATGAACCCATCAGGCCATTTTTTATTATCTTGTCGGCATGCTGTATCGTTTCGGATGGACTTTGATGTGGGTGACTTTCAGGATCTTTTTTAGAAAGATTGATGTGCTGGGCGCAGAAAAATTGCAACACGGGAAACCTGCCA
>JBIJAE010000043.1:0-8901 GCA_044345895.1 Chitinophagaceae bacterium | reverse complement strand
GGAGTTGCTCTTCGCACTGAATCAGCTGGAGCTGGAGAGAAGGCTGCCAGAGGTTGATTATTTTGTAGATAGTCCGCTCAGCGTTCATGCTACGGCGATAGTGAAAAAGTATCCTCAAGACTTCAACAGCAGGATCCGCAAGGTGTTGGAAAATGATGATGATCCCTTTAATTTCGCTGGCCTGGAATTCATCAAAACTGTTGATGAATCCAAAATGCTCAATTTTAGGAATGAGCCTTGCGTGATCATTTCTGCCAGTGGAATGGCTGATGCCGGGAGGGTAAAGCACCATATCAGCAACAACATTGAAAACTCCCGCAACAGTATCCTGATGACGGGCTACTGCGAACCCCATTCATTGGGGGCAAGGCTTCAGTCAGGAAGAAAAGAGGTAAACATTTATGGCGTTGCACACGAAATTCATGCAGATATTGGAAGCATCAGAAGCATGAGCGCACACGGTGATTATGAAGACTTGTCACAATTCCTGTCTTGCCAGGATGTTTCAAAAGTGAGAAAACTTTTCCTCGTGCATGGAGAATACGACGTACAAATTGATTTCCGTGAAAGGCTGATCAGAAAAGGATTTACAGATGTTGAAATTCCTGAATTGCACCAGGAGTTGGGTTTGGGCTAATCGAATAACTTGTTGAAGTGCAGGGTTGCATTTACCAGCTTCCACCAGCTCCGCCACCGCCAAAACTGCCTCCTCCAAAGCCGCCAAATCCACCTCCGCTGCTACTACCGCCTCCAAAGCTGCTATGGCCAGTAGGGAAGAAGAGTAGTCCTGCTGCACCACCACCACCGCCACCGCGCCTGCGGAAAATGCTGAGAATGATCACAACAACCAGGATGATGAAGATGCCTGGAACACTTCGTTTACCACCGCCTTTTCTCCTGCCATAATTGTCGGGAGCATTGTATTCTCCCTTGGTTGCGGAGATGATGGCATCAGTGCCTTCGTCCAGGCCCCGGTAAAAATCACTTCCCTTGAAATTGGGTTTTATTTCGTTTTCTATGATTCTCTTTGAGAGGATATCGGGCAATGCGCCCTCCAGCCCATAGCCGGTTGCAATCCAGATTTTCCTGTCATTTTTGGCTACCAATAACAGGATACCATTGTTGAATTCCTTGTTGCCAATTCCCCAGGCCCTGCCCAATGCAACTGCATAATCTGCAATGTCCCTGTCTCCGGTTGTTTCAACCAGCACAACAGCAATTTGCGTGGAGGTTGAATCGTCAAATGCTACCAATTTTTGCTCTAAGGCCTCTTTCTGGTCTGGAGCAAGGGTATTGGTATAATCAACAACCAATTTCTGTGGTACGGGCTTTACTGGAAGCTCCTTTTCAATCTGCGCACTGGCAGCAAAAGAAGTAATTATAAGCGTGAAGAGGAGAAATCTTTTTATCATTTGCCAAACACTATCCCATCGGACAGCTCGTTTTTATCATCACTGGAATAAGGGAAGTTTATTTTCAAGGCTTCGCCGACATCTGCAATCATATGGCAAATGCCGTTTACAATTTGATGCTGTTTGAAGTCTGCGACGATTGTTTTGATCTCATTGTTCCAGAACTCCTGGCCAAGTTTTTGGTGGATTCCTTCATCTCCCAAAATGGCCAATTGCCTGTCTTTTATGGCAAAGTACAGGAGGACGGCATTCCTGTCTTTGGTCTTTGTCATTTCCAGTTGAATGAACAACTCTTTGGCCCTGTCCAAAGGATCAACCATCTTACAATGGCTTTCAACGTAAAGCCTTACTTCCCCGCTGGTTTGTTTTTCAGCAGAACGGATGGCTTCCACCATCCGTTCCTCTTCTTCCTTGGAGAAAAAAGCTTCTTGTTTGCTTGCAAATATGTTCAACAGATTCACAATAATTATTTAGTAAAATCAACGGTAGGTGCTTTTTCTGCGCCTGCTTCTGCTGCAAAGAATCCTTTTTCCTTGAATCCGAACATGCCGCTGAACAAGACCATGGGGAATTTCTTCACGCTGGTATTGTACTCCTGCACTGCACTGTTGAAATCATTTCTGGAAACCTTGATGCGGTTCTCGGTTCCTTCCAGTTGCGCTTGAAGGTCCCTGAAAGCATCTGTAGCCTTGAGCTCAGGATATTTTTCCATGGTTACCAACAACCTTCCAATGGCACCACTCAACTGGCTTTGTGCTTTTTGGAATTCGGCTACTTTTTCAGGGCTGAGGTTGGTTACGTCAATCTTGGTTTGGGTAGCTTGTGCCCTTGCATTGACAACAGCTTCCAGGGTACTTTTTTCAAAATCTGCTGCTCCTTTTACGGTATTCACCAGGTTGGGAATCAGGTCAGATCTTCTTTGATAATCACTTTCTACGTTTGCCCACTTGCCTTTTACATTCTGGTCCATCTGAACAAGACCGTTGTAGCCACTGCAGCCACAACCACCCAGCAAAAGAATAAGACCTCCGATTACGATAAGAACAATGTTACGCGTGCTCATTTTTATTTTTAATTAGGTTAATGATTAAAGATAGCGGAATTGGACAAAAGGTTGCATCCGATTTTACCAATATCTGTTAAAAGATCACTTATTGATGGCTGCAATACCTGGCAATTCCTTTCCTTCGAAAAATTCCAGCATCGCACCGCCTCCTGTAGACACATAGCTCACCTTGTCGTTAAACCCGAACTGGTTGACTGCAGCAACGCTGTCTCCTCCGCCCACAAGAGAGAATGCTCCTTTTTGGGTGGCTGCAGCAACAGCTTCAGCAATTGTCTTGGTGCCAACCTGGAATTTCTCCATTTCAAAGACGCCCATGGGGCCATTCCACAAGATGGTCTTGCTGCGCAGGATCACCTCACTGAAATCTAGCCTGGCTTGGGTACCAATATCTAGTCCCATCCATCCTGCAGGGATTTCGCCACTGTTGCAGTTGGAAGTATTGGCATCTGCAGCAAATTTGTCTGCAATGGTGCTGTCAATCGGCAAATGAATATTGACCCCTTTGGCCTTTGCTTTTTCAAGAAGGGATGATGCCAGGCTCAGGCGGTCATCTTCAGAAAGGGAGTTCCCAATGTCTTTTCCCTGTGCTTTCCAGAAAGTATAGGCCATTCCTCCACCAATGATGATGTCGGTGGCTTTTTCAAGCAAATTTTCGATGATTAGAATCTTATCCGACACCTTGGCACCACCGATGATGGCCGTGAAGGGTTTTTCTGACTGCAGCAATACTTTTTCAGCACTGGAAACTTCTCCTTCCATGAGCAGACCAAACATTTTCTTGTCTGCATCAAAAAAGTCTGCAACAATCGCAGTAGAGGCATGGGCCCTGTGTGCGGTGCCGAAGGCATCATTGATGTACACATCTCCCAATTTGCTCAATTGCTCTGCAAATCCCATGTCACCTTTTTCCTCTTCCTTGTGGAAGCGGAGGTTTTCCAGCAACAACACATCACCTTTTTGGAGCAAGGCTGCAGCGTCTGTAGCGGCTTCTCCTATGCAATCCGCTGAAAAGAAGACCTCTGGTTCATCACCAAGTAGTTTTTGCAAATGCGGCACAAGATGAATCAATGAGTATTTTTTTTCTGGACCATCTTTTGGTCTTCCAAAATGGCTCATCAGGATCACAGATCCTCCATCTTTCAATACTTTTTGAATGGTGGGGATGGCCGCGCGCATGCGGGTATCATCCGTGATCTGAAAGTTTTCATTGAGGGGAACGTTGAAATCAACGCGGACAAGGGCTTTTTTGCCCCCAAAATTGAACTGGCTGAATTTGCTCATGAGGTAGCTATTTTAAAAAAGAAACCCGGCAGGATGTACTGCCGGGTTGTGATATTGAATTGAATTACTTGGAAATCAATTGTGCGAAATAATGCACGGTACGAACAAGCTGGCTTACATAGCTCATTTCGTTGTCATACCAACTCACGGTTCTTACCATTTGGTGGTCTCCAACGGTTTGCACCTTGGTTTGTGTAGCATCAAACAAGGAGCCAAAGCGAATGCCAACAACATCACTAGAAACAATTTCATCTTCTGTGTAGCCATAGCTCTCGTTGGCAGCAGCTTTCATGGCAGCGTTGATTTCTTCGGTGGTGGTCTTTTTGGCCAACATCACAGTTAACTCAGTCAATGAACCAGTAAGCGTGGGGACACGCTGAGCAGTTCCATCAAGCTTACCTTTCAGTGAAGGAAGAACAAGACCGATGGCTTTTGCTGCACCTGTGCTGTTGGGAACAATGTTCTGTGCGGCGGCACGGGCCCTGCGGAGATCATTCTTTGGATGAGGAGAATCCTGTGTATTCTGGTCATTGGTATAGGCATGAACAGTTGTCATCAAACCAGTCAGGATGCCAAATTGCTCCTCCAGAACCTTGGCCATAGGCGCCAGGCAATTGGTGGTGCAAGATGCACAGCTGATGACGGTTTCAGAGCCATCCAGAATTTCATGGTTGGTATTGAAGACGATGGTCTTCAAATCTCCGGTTGCAGGTGCTGAGATCACAACTTTTTTAGCGCCTGCAGTGATGTGGGCAGCAGCTTTGTCCTTGTCGGTGAAGAAACCGGTACATTCCAATACCACATCCACTTCATGGGATGCCCATGGAATTTGGGCTGGGTCCCTTTGTGCATATATTTTCACCTCATGACCGTTTACAACGATTGAGTTGTCTGTTGATTGAACATCTTGCTCAAAACGTCCTTGGGCAGTATCGTATTTAAGGAGATGGGCCAAAACCTTGGGGCTGGTAAGATCGTTGATGGCAACGATATCAATGCCTTCCATGTTGAATATCTGGCGATAAACAAGGCGTCCTATCCTTCCAAATCCATTGATTGCTACTTTTACTGTGCTCATGTTGGTTGCTTTTAAATCTATTTTGAGTTGCGAAGGTAAGAACTATTCATTTTTTTTTGTCATAATTGCATAAGAACTTATCTTTGCACTCCTAAAACGAAAATGGCCCGTTGGTCAATCGGTTAAGACGCCTCCCTTTCACGGAGGAATGAGGGGTTCGATTCCCCTACGGGCTACGAAAAACGAAAATCGGTCAACTTTTATCAGTTGACCGATTTTTTTTTCTGAAATCCAACCATATCTGCGATATGGTAGAAAGTGATGTTGACGCTAAAGGTTCGAAATCTGTTTTGGTCTTTCATCATTGAAGTTTAATATCAATCTCCAACAGGTAGTTGCCTTCACTCAAATGTTTTACCTCATTTGTTACGCAAATGTCCATTCTGATACTTAAAATTTATAAAGGGTACAATAAATGAGCATCACAAACTAAACCTCTGTGCTAATTTACGGGGCGTGCTTTACCGTGACACTGCTTGAAAATATGTTTTATAATAATTACAAGAAAGAAGATGCCTGCTCAATAAAATAAATCAATAAAATATTTTGACTTTTAAGCTTAAAAAGCAGGATAATGATCAATACGGAAAAAGTTGTTGCGTTAACAAAGGGAGCCATCAGGAAAGTAGTTGACAGGAGAAAACAAGACGCCCGAACATTTGGTACAGACAACAGCCGCTATTGTTATTCGGTTTGGCTGAGGCATCTCATCCATGCGCACAAGTTTGGATTTAACCATATAAACAGTACTGTTGCAGAGTTGGGGCCAGGAGAATCAATTGGAATCGGATTGGCTGCATTGCTTACCGGAAGCCGTAAATACTACGCACTGGATGTACATACTTATTGGAACACAAAAAGAAATCTAATGATTTTTGACAAATTGGTGGACCTGTTTAAAAATAAAACAGATATCCCTGACAATCATGAGTTTCCCATGGTGTATCCTTTGCTCGATGATTATACATTCCCCTTTCATATACTCAATGACAATGTGATGAAACAAATGTTGGCTGAAGATCGGATCACAAAACTAAGATCAGCCATTAGCAATATGGACAGCAACAGCAGTGATCAAATACAATTTTTCGTTCCCTGGGAGAAAAATACAGAAATCGAATCAGGGTCATTAGACTACATATTCTCTCAGGCAGTTTTACAATACGTAGACAAATTAGATAGCACTTATGAAAAAATGAATGCATTGTTGCGGCAAGGAGCAATGATGTCGCATTGCATCGATTTTTCATCACACGGAATGACAAAATCTTGGAATGGACAATGGCTGTATTCAGATGCAGAGTGGAAATATTTAAATGGCAATAAGAAAGTAATACTCAATCGAGAACCGAAATCAGCGCATCTTCAAACTAATTTAAAAAGTGGGTTTGATGTATTGCTTACAAAAGATTTAAAAAAAGAAAATGACTTTTCGAGATCGCAATTTCACAAAAAATATAGCAGCATATCCGACGCAGATGTAGGGACAGCTGTGTCATTCATCGTGTCTCAGAAGAAATAAGAAAGAATACCAGAGAATATACATTCTTTGAATGGGCGCTAGCCTCTATGATTTGAATATCCTTTTCATCAGTATCCACTTTTCTCCTTCTTTGGCCCAGGGCAGTGGCAATTGGAATTTCCACATCAATTGCTCCCATTCTGCAATCTTGGGATTGGTTGCATCAAACAGAGCCTTCTTTTCAAATGTAAATGCATCATCTGTTTCAAGAATCATGAACATCCGGTTTCCGGTTCGATAAATCTCAATGTTACTGATGCCGGCATCAATATCATGTTGGGTGACTTCAGGCCATGCACTTCCCTTTGCGTGGTGGTGCTCGTATTCTTTGATCAATTCAGGGTCATCTACCAGGTCGAGGGCAAGACAAAAACGTTGCATGGTATTTATTTTATGGGGATGGGTTATTTGAAAAATTGGTTGAACGAGCGAATGGTTTGTGCTGCTGCAAGATCTGGATCAGGCCATGGGAAGGCCTCCGCAGATACATATCCATCATACCCAGATGCTGTTAATGCATTGGCAATGCTTTCCATTTGCGTATGCCCAAATCCAATTGGTTTTCGGTTGCTGTCTGCAAAATGAACATGACCGATGTGACGAATATTTTTTTGAATACTTCCTGCTGGATCAGCTTCTTCTATGTTCATGTGAAAAAGATCTGCCAGCAATACTATATTCCTGAATTTGTTGGATTCGATGAATGCCACCGCATCCTCTAAATTGTTCATCAGGTTGGTCTCATAACGGTTGAGGGGCTCATAGATCAGCTTAACGCCCATTGATGCGGCATGTTTATCAAGCACATGCAATCCTTCTGCAAGGATGTCAATGCTTTGACCATGTGTGTTGCCCTGAGCTGTATTTCCCTGCATGGAACCGATAATGGCTGGAGCACTGAACGCGGCGCCGAATCCCATCATTTCTTTGATAAAGGCAATGGCATTATCTCTGATAGTACTGTTGGTGTCTGTAAGGGTCAGGCCATGGACAACCTTTCCTGCTCCAGTTCCCACTGCAGCCAGTTGTAGCTTGTATCGATCCAGCAATTCCTTGAGTGTGTTAGTTTCAATTGCATTTCCTGATGTAGTGAACAGTTCAATGGCATCAAATCCCAGATCAGCTGCTTTGCGCATGCTTTCCTCCAGGTTTTCCCAGAAAATCCAGGGGCCGGTTTTGATTTGGGGAACCAATGCTATTGTTACGGCTGATTTGATCATGCGTCTGTTTGATTGAAATTTACCATGATTTTTATGATGCCTTTGGGATCTGCAGCCCAGCCGGCCAGTGCCTCTCCTGCATCATCAATGGATACCGTTTTGCTGATCACCTCATCAATGGGGAACCTGCCTGCTTCAAGGTATTGGATCACCTCCGGGAACTCATTGGTGCAGTTGCGTGAGCCAAGGATTTCAATTTCCTTTCGCACAAATAGGCCGGTGTTGAATTCAACAGGTGATTTGGCATATCCAATACAGACAACCCTTCCTGTGTAGGCAACTTCTTCTACCGCAGAACGATAGGTCATGGGGCTTCCAACCGCTTCAATGATGACGTCAGGCCCATCTCCTCCGGTGAGTTCCATGAGTGCATCATGCAGGTTATTTCTGTTGGGTTGGATGACATGTGATGCACCGATTTTTTTGGCAATGGCCAGTTTTGATTCATCCACATCAATGGCAATTGTCTTGGCTCCGCGATGTACTGCAGAAGCCAAGGCCCCAAGGCCAACCATTCCGCATCCGATGACAGCTACAGTATCGTGTTCGGTTACCCTGCCTCTGGCTGCAGCGTGAAATCCAACCGTCAAAGGTTCAACCAGAGCCAGTGCTTTCAGTGAAAGTGTTGTTGAAACAAAGACATCGTTCCAGTGGAGGGCAATGTATTCGGTCATGGCGCCAGGGCGCCTTACGCCCATGGTTTTGTTGTCCTGGCAGGCGTTCCTGCTGCCTTTTCTGCAGGAAATGCATGTTCCACAGTTCTGGTAAGGATAAACGGTGATGTTCATCCCTATTTGAAACCTTTCAGGAACCTCACTGCCCATTTCAACAATTGTTCCACCTACTTCATGGCCCAGTATGTTGGGATATTCTTGCAGTTCGAAAAGGCCTTTGAATCCATTGAGGTCTCCTCCGCAAAAGCCCACCATGCCTATTTTTACCAAAACCTCTTCGGGCCCTGGTCTTGGGATCTCAACTTCGCGGATGGCTGTTTCGCCAATGGCGGTCAAATACAACGCTTTCATCTTATGATTTTTTTCTTGGAATATTGTTCTCGGGCATGCCTTCAAACCACATGGTGTTTTTAACAGGTGCAACCAATTGGTCTATCTCAGCCAGCAGGCCTTCCGGAATCGAAAATTCCAATACGCCAATATTTTTTTTCACATTGGATTGATCGCACATGCCAATGATGGTGCTGGAAATGAACGGATGGTCAATGGCATAGCGGATTGCAACATCGCTGAGTTCAACACCATATTTCTTGCAGCACGCAAGCAATGGAGCCTGAATTGCTTTTAATTCAGCTGGAGCATTGTGCC
>JBIJAE010000249.1:0-3097 GCA_044345895.1 Chitinophagaceae bacterium | reverse complement strand
CAATAGATCACTACCGGGAGGAACGAGTGCGGAACTGACGCTTTTGATGGTCAATGAAGGTTTGGACTGGAAGGTCTCTTTCCCGCAAGCCATCATAAACAGCACGAATAGTAATGCTATGAACTGTTTTGTCATGTACCTTTGTTGTGTTTCAAAATTAACCGATTCAAGTTGAAAAACCTATTCGGACAGGCTCATTTTACAGAACATTTAACCCTTGGGAGAAATGAGGATTTTTCAGCCCTGGCCATGGCTATTTTCAGGCGGCAAGCCGTTCAAAACCCTGTCTATGCGGCATATCTCGGCCATTTGAGTGTTGATGAGGCAAAGGTTAAGGCCATTCGGGAGATTCCATTTCTTCCCATTTCATTTTTCAAATCGCATGTACTTAAGTCTGGAGAATTTGCGGAAGCATTCATTTTTGAGAGCAGTGGCACAACAGGCAGCATCAACAGCAAGCATTATATCAAAGACATTTCTTCCTATTTGTTCAATGCAGAAAATAATTTCAGGGAAGCCTATGGCGACCCATCCGGTTACTGTTTTCTTGCCTTGTTGCCCTCTTATTTGGAACGAGGAAATTCTTCCTTGGTTGTGATGGCTGATCATTTCATCAAGTTGAGTCAACACCCGTTGGGAGGTTTTTTTCTCTATGACAAGGAACAGCTTCACGCGGTGTTATTGCAGTTGGAGCGCCAGGGTCAGCCTGTTGTGCTCCTGGGTGTAACCTATGCCCTTGTTGATTTTGCAGAAGAATACACTATGAACCTTAAGCACACGATTGTGATGGAAACAGGTGGGATGAAAGGCCGGAAAAAAGAACAGACCAGGGCAGAGTTGCATGCGTTCCTGAAAACAAACCTTGGCCTGGAAAGCATCCATGCCGAATATGGAATGACCGAATTGCAATCACAGGCCTATTCAAAAGGAGAAGGTGTTTTCAGGCCTTCCTCAACCATGAAGGTTTTGTTGAGGTCGCCCGACGATCCTTTCGAGGTTTGGGAGGCAAATGAAAACCAAGGGAAGACAGGAGCCATCAACATCATTGACCTGGCCAATGAAGACAGCATTGCATTCATTGCCACCGATGACCTGGGACGGTTTACAGGTGATGGAGGGTTTGAGATCCTGGGTCGGATAGACAACGCAGACATCCGTGGATGCAGTTTGCTTTCCCTTTAACAAAATCATCAATTGCGTGTTAATCAATGTAGTTTTGAATCAATAACAAACATATGGGCGTACTCAAACAACTGGCCACCTATCTCTATCTTCGGAAAAAAGACCCCAATACACCCAACTCACAGTGGGTGAAATACATGCATGGCATCAACAGGCTTTCCCTCTTGTTATTTGTTTTTGCCATCATTGTCATGATCGTCAAGTTGTTTATCAAAAAGTAGACCTGGCTTGCTATTTCACCATTGCATCAATGATGGATGCGGCTTTTTCTGATGCCCTCCCGCCTGCCTTCAACAGTTCGTTGAGTTGTAGGTAATCTTCTTTGGTCTGTTGGATAGCTTTGTGATCTGAGAGCATCTTTTCTAGTGCCACAGCGATTTTGTCTGCAGTTAGATCATGTTGGATCAGTTCAGCAACAACCTCTTTTTCCATGATCAGGGATATGTACTTTATTTTAATGATTCTTTTTGCGATCGCGTAAGAAATGGGCGAACCGAGATAACATACCACTTCTGGAACGCCAAATAATGCTGTTTCCAGCGTTGCAGTTCCAGAGGTTACCAGTGCTGCATCTGCAATGGACAAAAGGCCATAGGTGTCACCCTTCAGTACTTTGATGTTTTCAAATGCGCCGGTGAATTGGGCAATCATTTCGTCTGCAATACCCGGCGCCTGGCCTACCACAAAAACATGCTCTGGAAAACTGGTAGCCGCCTCCAGCATGATGGGGAGTTTTTTCAGGATCTCTTGTTTTCTTGAGCCAGGAAGCAGGGCGATGATTTTTTTGTCTCCCTCGATTTGCAGGTTGTTTCTGGTGGCAGCAGGGTCATTGTTTTTTTTATAGTCTTCAATGATCTCTATCAACGGATGCCCAACATAATCAACGGGGTAATTCCATCGCTGGTAAAAGTTTTTTTCAAATGGCAGAATCACCATCATCTTGTCCACCACTTTCCTCAAAATCTTCACCCTGTTTTCTTTCCATGCCCATACCTGAGGAGAGATGTAATAAGCAGTTTTGAATCCTTTTCCTTTGGAAAACTTTGCCATTGGAATATTGAATCCGGGATAATCAACAAAGACCACAAGGTCTGGTTGATATTGCAGGATATCGCTTTTGCAAAAACGCATGTTGCCCAAAATCGTGGGAAGGTTGCTGATTACTTCTGCAAAACCCATGAATGCCAGGTCTCGGTAATGTTTGACAATTGTTGCCCCTTCTTCTTGCATCAGGTCTCCACCCCAGGCGCGAAAATCAGCTTGGCTGTCATTGTGCCTGATGGCCCTGATCAACCTGCTTGCATGCAGGTCTCCAGAGGCCTCACCCGCTATTATGTAATATTTCATTGGGTTGAGGTGTTATGCGATCAGCTGAAAAACTTGAAAAGCAATGCAGTTACTGCGTATATCAAGGTTACGGTAAAGATTCCTTTTGCTGTTTTGTCTCTTTGGCCATTGATGTGAAAAGTAAAGAGAACGATGTTCAGCAGCAGGCAGGGTATCGTGAGGGCAGTGACCAATTGTTTGTTGCCCTGCAATGCATGGAGAAAATCACTGAAGCTGTAGAGGCTGAATTTCCAGAGATAATAACCATAAAAACTCAATACCGGAACGATCAGCCCAAGAAAAACGCCGTAGACAAAATTGTCTTTTTTCAGGATTTCCATGTGTAGTCTTTTTCAATTTTGGTTTTGAGCAAATGGTTGGTCAAGTCATACTGGACGGGAACCACACTCACATAATTGTTTTCCAGGGCCCATACATCCGTGTCCTTGCTTTTTTCAAGGTTCTGGAAACTGCCGGTAAGCCAGTAGTATTTTTTGCCGGAAGGGTCTTTTCTTTCTTCAAAATCCTCTTCATATTTTGCATAGGCCTGCCTGCAAACCTTAACACCTTTGATCAGTTCCACATCACC
>JBIJAE010000248.1:0-3102 GCA_044345895.1 Chitinophagaceae bacterium | reverse complement strand
GCTACAAATACCAATGCTCCGGCCAAGTAGCCAAGCAGGGCCCAAAGGCTAATTTTTTTGAGGTACCAAAAGAACTCAATTTTTGTCAGCCCCATGGCAGCTACTCCTGCTGCAGAACCAATGATCAGAATACTTCCTCCTGTACCGGTGCAGTACGCCATGAACAACCAAAACGGATGATCTTTAGGGAATTCTGCCAATGAATACATGCCTTGCGTAGCCGCTACCAGTGGAACATTGTCAATGATGGCAGAGAGAATACCTAGACTCATGACGATCAACTTTTGGTTGCCAATCAGGTCGGTCAATTTTCCAGCTACATCCGTCAAAACGCCGGAAGATTGTAAGGCTGCAACACTGATCAAGATCCCAAGGAAAAACAGGATGCTGGGTGTATCAATTTTACGAATGGCGTAATTAACAGAGAGGCTATCCTTATCTATGGTATCTTTCCCGCTGTGAATGAATTCAGTGATCAACCACATGACTCCAAGAGAAAACAACATCCCCATAAAAGGAGGCAATCCGGTGAGTGTTTTGAAAGCGGGTACAAAAAGCAGGGACACAAGCCCAATTATCAAAACGAGGTTGCGGGTACTTGATTTGATCCCATGATGAAGGTTGGTTGTTTTTTCCTGTAATTCAACATTCCCTTTAAGCCCCAGACCCAATGCCAGTAAAGGGATAATGACAGAGATAATACTGGGAACAAATACATCCTTCATTACCTGAACAGAAGAAATCTGACCACCAATCCAAAGCATGGTGGTGGTTACGTCACCAATGGGCGACCAGGCTCCACCGGCATTGGCGGCGATTACAATCATTCCGGAGAAAATCAACCTGTCTTTGTTGTCGTGAATAAGTTTGGCAGTGAGTGAAATCAATACAATCGTAGTGGTCAGGTTATCCAGCACAGCAGATAGAAAAAAAGCAATGATGGCAATTATCCAGAGCAATCGTTTTTTGTTGGTGGTCTTGATGCTGGATGAAATGATGTCGAACCCATCGTGTGCATCTATCAGTTCAACAATGGTCATGGCGCCCAGAAGAAAAAACAGGATGCCGGAGATCTCTCCCATGTGCTCCAGCAGTTCCGAATGCACAAGATCATGCGAGACGCCACTGAATACGTAGATTGTCCAACAGAGCACGCCAGTGATCAATGCGCTTGAGGCCTTGTTGAGCTTGATTTGGTGCTCAAAAGCGATGGCCAGATAGCCAATGATAAAGATTGTAATCATCATAATTATTGTATTGAAATGAGATCGGCAACGGATTTTGGCCTCAGTGCTTCCAGCCATTTGAAGCCCCTCAGTTCCTTTTTATCCTCAGGTATTTCCTTGATGGGATATGTGGTGCCGGTAACACCATTGATCCAGGTTACCCTTTTCAATTCTTTGTTGATGAATTTCATGATAATGGCATCTGCCATGGAATAGGTCATGCCCACGTAGGAGCTGTCCTGGTCTTGCAAATAATACAGGCTCTCGCTGTTGCCCTTGGTTTTGAATTGATCGATTTCACCATCCACAAATTGACCGATCATGTTGTTGCCCCTTAACTGATTGAAAAGTCCTTCAGGTGTGCGGTTGACAGTAAAGGCATTCTCGTTGGCCTGAAACCGGTCTGCTTTTTTGTGCTTGGTGAACAGGTAAAGGGTATCACCAGAAATCTGACTTCCCTGCGCCCACAATACCGGTTCAACATAGAAGCGAAAAACAGAATCAAGACCAGAGTAGTAGAGACTGTCAGATTTTCCCTGCAGTGAATCTGAAAATATTTTTACGTGGTGATAGGCCTTGAAAAACCGGATGGTATCGCTGTTTATTTTTTGTGCAGTGTCTTTTTTGAGGTAGGCAGAGTAGAGCGTGTCGGCTGCGATAAAGAGTGAGTCATTGTCTTGCTTGAACACCATCATGGGGCGCTTCCAGGCATTGATGGTCTTGTATTCGTTGTTGAAAACAGCAGTGCCTGCCAGCATGGAAATTCCCTGGGCCGAGTCCTTGTAAAAAACATTACCATCGGCCAGGCCAGAAGATGTTTTCTTGTCGTAATCAATTTTATCTGCAATCACCGTTTGAACGCTGTCATCGATGATTGGTCTCTTGGTAAAACTGGCCTTGCCATTTTTTAAATCGTAAAATCCTTCTCTTGTGCGGATCCTGGACCTTCCATCGTTGATGGTGGTTGCTGCAACAAAGCTGGCAACTTCTGAATCAACGTTGTACAGCAAGGTATCCGTTGTCATGGTATACTCAGGATCTACCAGTTTAACATTTTTCTGAAAATAGACTTCCTTGGTATCTGTATAGTAAAATCCTTCTTTGCTGGTCAATACGGATTCTCCATTAACCAGCTTGCCGCCATTGAGGTAAGTGCCAATTTTGGCATTGACGTCGTATTCAAGCGCTTCTGTGGTCAATACCCCTTTTCCGTCGGTAAGTTTTACCTTTTTTTTCAACTCGGCAATTCTTGTATCGCCTTTGTATTTGAGGTATTGTGAATAGGTATGTACACTGTCTGCATCGTTGATATGGATATTCCCGAATGCCTCCAGTTGATTCAGCTTGACATTTTGTGCTGCACTGTCGCAGTAGAAAAGGGTATTCTCCTGCTTCATCACCACATTACCGATCAACAGATTAAGGTCTCCGGTAGAATCCTGTTTAACCCTTCTGAAAATATCGGCTTTGATGATTTGAATGAACCTGCTGCTGTCAATTGGCGGAGCAATGCTGTCAGTAGTTGCTTCCTGTGCATGTGTTTGATGCAACAGGCCAAAGAGAAAAAAAATCAGGATAACAATTCCTTGTTTGTGCATCGTTATTGTTTGGACAAGGAATCAGTAAGGGGAGCCATGAGTGGGGCCGTCTTGTCTTTTTTGCCAAATACAGATACCTGAACATATCTTTTGGGATGCAGGCGCAAATCCTGTAACAAGATATTGAGGCTGTTGCTGGTACTGTTCAGGTTTTTGTAAAGCTGTTCATCATTGGTAAGCTTGCCAAGGCTTCCTTTGCCTTCTTTGATGCCCAAAAGAATGGCATTAAGGGTAGTGGTGGCCTTTTCAAGGGAAGCAATGGTATGGCTGATGTCAGC
>JBIJAE010000245.1:0-3112 GCA_044345895.1 Chitinophagaceae bacterium | reverse complement strand
CATAGGACAATACCTTCAACCAACAAGAAAACACCTGCCTGTTCAGCGGTTTGTTCACCCGGATGAATTCAATGAATACAAAGAGATTGGATATGGCTTGGGTATTGATTATGTTGAAAGTGGCCCACTTGTACGTTCATCCTACCACAGTGAAAAACATGTGATTCCTGGCTATGGTAAAATGGCATGGGCAAAAGAAAAAGCATTGCTTCAGGCAAACTGATTGCCACAGTTCCATTCAAACTGATTCAAATCCATTACTGCTTGTCCCAGGCCAATGCGCTGGCACCAAGTATTGCTGCGTCTGACTCTTTCAGATGACTGACAAGGATTTTCACCTTGTTTTGGAATACCTGTATCAGGTTTTCTTCCATATGTGTTCTGGTTGGCTTCAGGATCAGGTCACCGGATTTGGTTAATCCGCCAAACAAGATGATGGCTTCAGGGCTGCTGAACATTACTGCATTGGCCAAAGCCAGTCCAAGGATCTTCCCTGTGAACTCAAATATTTCCATTGCCAATTTATCTCCTTTGATGGCAGCATCATACACCACTTTTGAATCAAGGGTTTCCTTGTCGGCTGCTCTCAACAAGCTATCCTCAGTACTGTTTTCCAGCATTTCCAGGGCAGTAAGCCTTACGCCAGTGGCGGAAGCGTAACTTTCCAAAGAACCGCGCTTACCGGTTCCCTGGTGCATTCTTCCATCAGGAATCACAATGGTATGGCCCAATTCACCTGCAAAACCATCATGACCATAAATCAATTGACCATTGGCCACAATTCCACTTCCAACACCTGTTCCCAGGGTAATCATGATGAAATCACGCATGCCTTTTGCTGCACCATACATCATTTCACCGATGGCTGCTGCGTTGGCATCGTTTGTGAGCGTAACAGGAAGCTGAAATTTATCGCTCATCATCTTGGCAATGGGAATGATTCCACTCCAGGGCAAATTAGGCGCATATTCGATGGTTCCGGTATAAAAATTTCCATTGGGTGCACCCATACCAATGCCCCTGATTCTTCCAATTCCACCAGCTTTTTCAATCAGTTCACTCAAGTGGTCATGCAGTTCATCAATGAATCCTTCAATCTCCTTGTGCTTCTTGGTAGACATTTCTCCAGAGAAAAGCACATTTCCATCCCTGTCTACAATCCCAAATTTTGTTCCGGTTCCTCCAATATCAATGCCAATGGCCAAAGGTTGATGTACACTCATTTCATCTTTTTGAAAAAATCAATAAAAAAAACAGCCACTTTTCAGTGGCTGCCAAGATACAAATAAATATATTCAAATTAATGGGAAGCAGCAACTTGTGCATCAACATCCAAACCCTGTTTTTTCAGTACAGACCTTGTTTGAATGGCGTGCCATGCCAGGTAGGCAAAACAGGCCAGCGGAACAAGATAAGACAGTTGAGTAAAGGTATAAACATTGCCATCCCCAGAAGGATCCAGGTCAATGACTGAACCCTGCGTTGGAGGAATAATGGCACCACCAAGGATCATCATGATCAGGAATGCGGATCCCTGACTGGTATATTTTCCGATTCCATTGACGGCAAGGGCAAAAATACAAGGCCACATTACTGCTGTACAAAGTCCTGTGCTGATGATGGCATAGTTGGCCAGCATACCGGTTGTTGTAATGGAAATCAGCATGGCAATAGCCGCAAGAACCGAAACGGTCAGCAATAATTTAACCGGCTTGTCTTCTGCATAGAGGAAGGCAATGACTGCAATGGCGATGCAAATTGGATACATGGCAAAGTCGCTGATTTCATTGCCTTTGATGATGTTTACAAGCAGGATCAGGCCAAAAGCAGCAAAAGGAACAACGATCACAAGGATGCGTTTGACCATTTTGCTAAAGTTGAATACACTGACGGCCCCCGTCCACCTGCCAATCATCATCGATCCCCAGTAAAGGGAAATCAAATGAGATATTTGTGAATCTTCTTTGCCGCCAAAGGCATTCTTTTTGAGCAATGCGCCAAAGTTGTTGTCAATGGTTACTTCAACCCCCACATAAATGAAAATGGCAATCATCCCCAATACCAGCTGTGGGTAAGCCATGGCGCCCCATCCTGTTGGATTCTTTTTTGCCGTAACCATGGTCCAGAAAAGGATGGCCAAAATGATGATCAATGAACCGCTGATGATGACACTTTTTTCAAGTCCGGTAACACTCTTGGCCCAGTCTGCAAACAATACAGGTAGAAAGATCGCACCAATGATCAACAATACATTCATTGCCTTGGGGCTTTTTTCCAGTTTCTCGTCAGAGGTGGTCTTGGGCAGTTTTGCATAGGCAAAAATCAAAGCTGCGATGATGAAAAGACCTGCAAGGAAAAAATAAAGCGTTTGGATGTTTTCAATGGAAGCAGTCTTGCCACTGTCTAAGCTTCCGAAAAGCAGATAGCTGACTACAAGTGGCCCCAGCAAGGTGCCGAATGAGTTTACACTTCCTCCCATGTTCAGGCGATGGGCACCTGTTTCAGGAGTTCCTAGTCCAATGGCAAACGGTTGTGCTGCAGTTTGTTGCAATGAGAAGCCTAAAGCAATGATAAAGAAAGAAACCAATACAAGGCCAAATGTAGCCGTTCCAGAGCCACTGATGTATGCCAGGGCCAATGCACCAACAACTGAAATCATCAATCCGTAAATGATTCCTTTTTTGTATCCAATCTTGTTCAGCAAGTCGGTTCCTGTGATGGTTGAGAAAACATAAAGAATCAATGATCCATAAAAATACGCACCATAAAAAGCAGAACCAATCAACTGTGACTGGATCTGATCAAGGTTAAAAAAAGTTTTGCAAAAAGGGATGAAAATGCTGTTGGATGCAGCAACAAATCCCCAGAAAAAGAAAACGATGATCAGAACGCCGAATTGAGACCACTTTGTTTGTTGGTTCATATGGAAGGTTGTTTTATGAGTGCTCAAAATAATTATATTTATTTACCTACAAAACTTTTTGTTATCAACAATCAGAACTGTTTTAGTGGTAAATTTAAAAAAATCAATGCAAGCCAAGATGGACATCATACATATCAGTGCAGAATGTTATCCTGTAGCCAAGGCTGGTGGCCTGGGTGATGTAGTGGG
>JBIJAE010000244.1:0-3121 GCA_044345895.1 Chitinophagaceae bacterium | reverse complement strand
ATAATCATGGTTGCCACCAATGAAGTCACTGCTGAAAGGTCCATGGTTGTTGGTATCTGTTTTCTTGTTGGGCACCGCATCAAACTTGGGAAATACATCCCGCCATCCTGCAGCAAACAACCTGGCAAGGATTTCATAGCGCTTGGGGTCATACCCTTCCGGCTTGGGAAAAGGAATGCTATTTTCAGGATTGGCACTCATGCACAAGCGGTAGCAATAAGCTTGAATTTTATTGTCGCCATCACCCTTGTTTCCAGGAGGCGCAGCGCTGACTTCCGGGAGCAAGCCGCTTGAAGGATTTCCCGGAATTTTATAGGGATCAATCTTTTGCTTGAAATGGTGCGCGTGATGAAAGACTTCTGTCTGTACGCCATTCCATTGTTCTCCGTATTGCTGGGTAGATTCCCTGCCCACTGTGTATCCCACCCCAGCGGCCGCCATCAAATCCCCCTCATAGGTGGCATCGATAAAGGCCTTGCCCACAAACACAGCGCCATCAAGGGTTTTAAAAGAAACGATCTTGTTGTTGTTCATGGTTACACCTCCCGGAGAACGGTCTAACCACCTGTCTCTATAAACCATGATGTTGTTTTCCCTTATCATGTTTTCAAATGCCGCTTCAGCAACATGGGGTTCAAACAACCACATGGTTTTAAGACTGGTATCACTGGCAACGGTTCCCTGACCCTTGTTGCCAAAGGCTGATCTTTGCTGCCATTTCCATGCACTGTCGGTCTGGTAATGGTTGTACAAGCGATGGTAAAAATTCCTGGCCAGTCCGCCGATCACCGTCTTGTCGCCGGTATCGGTATAGCCCAATCCGTTGGAAGAAAGCCCACCCAAGTGAAGATCAGGAGAAACCACCACCACGGATTTTCCCATTTTTGCAGCCTGCACTGCAGCAGTAATCGCCGATGATGTTCCACCATAAATGACGATGTCTGCCGTGATTTTTCTGTCCAAAGACAAAACCTGTCCGTCTTTCAACAATTGTGTCTTGAGCTGATCGTAACCGAGGTCCTGCACATCCATCTTTTTTTCCAGGGCCATGGCAGCAGCAGTTCCTGCCGTTTGCCCCAACACCATGTACACAGGTTCCATGCGAATGGAACTGTAGGCCACATGAGAAGCCGACAAACATACCGGCACCAGCAAATTTGAACACTCATTTCTTCTGGGGATGATAGAACGGTAACTGATCCCGTAATAGGTTGCCTTTTGTTTTCCATAACCCCCTTCAAGCCGCACCTTGCCATCAGCACCAACAACACGGGCAACATAATGACAGTCGAGGGGATAAGTTGCAATGGCAACAGGATCAGCCACAGGCCTTTCTCCGTTGCAATTTTGTTCTGTCATGACATAGTCGCTGATCATCCTTCTTGCTTCTCTCACATAAACCTGATAAGGAAAATGATCGGTATCCAGGTATTCATCCTTGGGCCATCCCCAGGTTTTCATTTCGTTTCTCATGGCCAGCGGCAAACGCTCATCATTGCCCAGGAACCAAATCAGCCCCATGGAATAAGCCTTGTGCTGATCAGCAATCTGCAGACGGGTGGCATGGCTGGCATTGGGCCATGCATAAGACATGCCCACAAAATTACCCTGGTTGGTGTCTGTTTTTTTGTTGGGCATGGGTGTAAAAGAGATGATGCTGCTCAGTGAAATATCAGGATTGAGCGCAATTACTCTTGCAAGAAACTCATACCAAAGCGGATTGTAATTGCCGGGCTTTTTAACCTCTATTTTATTGGCAGGGTCATTGGTCAGGGTCAGGCGGTAACAATAGGCCTGCGTTCTGTCGTCCCCAGTTCCATCAGGGCCTGCCGGCTTTGCATCCATGAATGGAAGCAATCCGCTGTTGGGATTGCCAGGAATAACATAAGGATCAATCGAGGTTTCGCCATTGCCTACCACAGTTCCCATCCGAATGCCGTTCATGGTTTCGCCATAGGTGGCATTGCTTTCACGACCAACTTTAAACGAAACACCTGCCATGCGCATGAGGTCACCCTCATAACTGGCATCAATAAACATTTTTGCAGCAAGCTTTAATCCGCTTTCCATGGTGATGGACTTCAAGCGGCCGCCTTGTTTTTCTGGTGCAGCTTTGAGGTTGATGCGCTGGTTGTAGATTACCTCAACACCATGATCTTTCAACATTTGTTTGAAAATCTTTTCACCAACACCAGACTCATATACCCACTGTATTTTTAACGAATCATTTTTACCGGTATAGGTTCGTTTTTTGGAACGCTCAAAAAACTCGGCCCGACCTTCAGATTTCCAGGCAGCAGAATCCAGGTAATGGGCATAGACCCTTTGGTAAAACTCTTTGGTGAAACCACCTGCAATCCTGAAATTATTCAAATCAGTTGCCGTGAGCCCTGAAGTAGCCATTCCCCCCACATGGTTGTTGGCACTGATCAATACCACTGATTTTCCCATCTTCGCCACCTGTAAGGCTGCTGTGATACCTGCCGGTGTTTCACCATACACGCAAACATCAAAAACCCTTTCTTTTGCAGTTGTCCATGAAAAAATGAAGAGGGTCAACAAAGAAATACTGAGCAATCGTTTCAGGGCTTTTTGGAAACAGAACATCATGGTGAAGTTTTAGTGCGCGCAATTTATAGCATTCTGTATTACGATGGATTGATTTTCAGGGTATATTATATTGTAAAAATCAATCAAAAAATGCGCTGTACCTTTGGTCCTTAAATCATTACCGTGTACCAACAAGCATTTGAAGCCATTGTAAAGAGCAGGAGATCCAACCGCAGTTATGACCCCGCCGTTGAAGTACCTGATGAGGTCATCAAAAAATCGCTGGAAATGGCCATCCTTTCGCCCAACAGCAGCAACATGCAGTTGTGGGAATTCTATTGGATTAAATCGGATGAGTTAAGGGAAAAATTTACACCGCTTTGCCTGGGGCAGTCTGCTGCAAAAACCGCCAAGCACCTGATGGTATTTGTAACCCGGCAAGACCACTGGAAAGCCCATGCCAAATGGAATTACAACAATTTTAAGGCAGATATCGGAGACCAGCCACCCACCAAAAGACAACAGCGCGGGTTGGATTATTACGGCAAATTGATGCCCGTAGTATACGCAC
>JBIJAE010000243.1:0-3123 GCA_044345895.1 Chitinophagaceae bacterium | reverse complement strand
AGTCGATCTTCCAATGCTGAACTATCCTCCACTTGAAACCCACCACTAACCACATATAGATCGAGATCACCATCATTATCAGCATCAAAAAAAACCGCTCCGCAATCTTCATAAACCATGTCAATGGTAAAAATCTTTTGAACATCTTCTCTATAATTGCCGTCCCGCTGTTGCAGAAATAACCTGCCCGGATGATTGCGTGGGCCACAGATAAAAATGTCTTCAAGCCTATCGCCATTCACATCTCCTTTTGCAAACCTTGGACCTGAGAACGAATACATATTGGTCATCAATGGCTGTATCTTGAAATCATTGGCTTGATCTTCGCTATGGGTAAAACCCAACGTGTGGCGACCGGCAGAAAAAATGGGGCTAACCTTCTTTTGGGGTTTACCATCAATGTCTGCGCTAGAAATGGACCTGACTGGTGTTGAGGCACCGGATGGCTTTACCATGACCAAAGTAGTATCCAGAACAATGGGTTCCCTTATTACCTGCACCAATCCATCTGGCCATACAATGCGCAAAGAATCAACGCGACTTTCTTTTAAGCCAAAATGAAGTGGTAGCTGCATGGAAGATTGAAATCCATGTACTGGAAACTGTTGAAGTGTGTATTGATTACCTGAAGCATATACTGTTGCAACGGAGCCCAAGGCATACCTGTTTTTATCAGAGGAGCTGGCACGCAAATCGATTTTCAGAAAGTGCCCGCCGGAGTTATTTTCCCTTGTATTGTTTCTGTAAAGACCAACCTCCTGGTTCATGCTGTTGATGGCCAAATCAAGATCGCCATCATTATCAAGATCAGCATACACTGCTCCATGAGAAAAATTGAGCTCTTCAAAACCCCAGTCAATTGATTGGTCTTTGAATTGCAAGTTGCCCATGTTTTCATAGATGTAATTATGAAGGGGAGTAGATTGGATACCTTGCAACATTTGAAACATGCGGCTATCCGTCTTACCCTGGATATGCTTCAAACGCTGATCGGCATAAAATTTCATGAAGTCACGATTGATCATGTCCCTGCCGTATCCATTCGTAACAAAAAGATCCTTGTTCCCATCCAGGTTAAAATCAGCAAAGAGTGCAGACCAACTCCAATCGGTATTGGATACGCCCGCCAGTTGTCCAATCTCGCTGAAGCTGCCATTGCCATTGTTAAGCTGCAACATGTTGCGCATCAACTGATGATAAAATCCATTTTGAACACCATTGGCATAGAGTTCATAATTATCAGGAGCATAGAGCAGCTTCTGCCGCCTGTTGTCTTCAGGAAGCATATCCAAGGTGAAGACATCCATGTGCCCATCATTGTTGATGTCTGCCACATCAACACCCATTGAGAAATTAGACAGGTGACCAAAAGATGATTTCAGTGTTTCTGTAAAAGATCCATTCTTGTTGTTGATGTAGAGATAGTCCTCCTCGACATAATCATTAGACACATAAATATCAGGCCATCCGTCGTTGTTAAGATCTGAAATATTTAGGCCGAGCCCATACCCCAAAGGGTTGGAGATGATGCCTGCCTTTCTGGAGACATCAGAGAATTTTCCATTGATGTTCTCATACAAGCGATCACCGGCATCAGGATCAACCATTTTTTTTACGTAAGCAGCATCAAAGTTTCTGAGGTTCTTGATATTGTGGTTCATCACATAGAGATCCAGGTCTCCATCACGGTCCATGTCAAAGAAAGCAGCATGGGTTGAATACCCCTTGTCAGCAACACCCATTTCTTTTGCCTTATCGGTAAATGTTAGGTTGCCATTGTTAATGAACAACTGATTGGCCCTCTGGCTAGAATCAAGATCACCGGAGTAACAAACATAGATATCCAACAAACCATCGCCATTTACATCGGCAATTGAAACACCTGTTTTCCAACCAGGCTTGCCTGCAACACCTGCAGACCTTGTAATATCTTCAAATTTGAGTTCCCCTTTGTTCAGGTAAAGCTTGTTGGAAGACATGTTGCCTGTAAAATACAAATCAACCAATCCATCGTTGTTAAAATCTCCGGCACCTACCCCACCACCATTGTAAAAATATTCATAGGTGATGATGTTAACAGCGGGGCTTTCAACAATTCTGTTTTGAAAAAGAAGCCCTGAGGTTTCCCCTGGAACAGCAGTGAACAATTTTGAAGGCTGAGCAAATGAATGTTTTGACTGAACAAGCATCATGCAAAGCAGCAAGAGCAAAAGGCTGTAACTGATGATTGATTGTTTCATACCGTGCTCTAACGAAGTTACTGATAATAAAAAATGCCAGGTACTGAGACCTGGCATTTTATTTAAAAACATATGTTCGCTAATACCTGTCGGTGGAGTGAAATTAATTGTCCCACCATACACGGGAAGACCATGTATCTGTAGCTGGCGTCAATCCACCCACACCGATTTTGTAGTTAGCATCGTTTACTGATGCTTCACCGGTTGGATAAATCTGACGACGGGGAATTGTTCCTGCGGAGAAATTACCGGCATAGACAACTGGAGTCAAAACAGGGAAGCCTGTGCGGCGCCAGTTGCTCCAAGACTCAGAAAAATTCATCAGCATACCAGTTGTAGCCCAGAACTGCTCACTGATTTGTCTTAGAGACGCTGCCTGACTGCTAACATTCAAAGGATTGGCTGTAATGTACGCATTGATGGATGCAGCAGGAATGACACCAGTTGAACTGAATGTAGCCAGTGATTCCATTCCAGCCCTTACACCATTCGCATAGTGGGTTGCTGCGTTTCCACCAACAGACCATCCTCTTGCAGCAGCCTCAGCCAGTAAAAGCGAAGTCTCAGCAGCAGTCATGATGAAGAAAGCAACATCCCTGTTGGGCGTGTAAACAGATGTACGGGGCCTTGAATACCTTCCGATAGGGGAAAGATCGCCGCCAGTTCCAGTTCCGCCAGGATAGCCAGGAGACCTGGTGATATCAGTAGCACCACCATTCAGGTCAAAGCCATTGGGTTGGCCCAATTGATTGGCAGGCATGTTGTTACCTACCAGGCCGAAAGTTGTATTGCCAGCCAAACCAGGAGGAGGTACTTCAGCAACAACGCCAAGCCTTGGATCGTTTGTTGACCTCAAATAATCAATAAATGTCTTGCTCCAGCG
>JBIJAE010000242.1:0-3124 GCA_044345895.1 Chitinophagaceae bacterium | reverse complement strand
GTTTTGCGCCGCCCAGATCCATACCTGTTCGGCCTCATCATTAGTCAGGGCCTCTTTGATATTGAGCAACACCTGCTCATCATTGACTTTTCCCTCCTCTACAATTCCCTCATGATCGCCTCCGGCAAAAATCATTCTCCACCAGTCTTTTCTTTCCGCAGCTCCTTCTGGCGTATGCATATTGAGAAGCGGACCAACTGCATAATCATCCCGGATCAGCATCACTTCACCGCTCAATGAAGCATCGAGTTCAATGGCTTTGCTTAATACCGCTACATCGGGTTCGTTGAAAACTACATGTATCATAATCAATCAGATTGAATCCTCCACTGTATCCAGTTCGATACGAAGATTTGAAACAATAAAATCCTGCCTTTCCTGGGTATTCTTGCCCATATAGTACTCCAGCAATTGCTGGATGTGTATCTGGCTCTCCAGAATTACCGGAGATTTTCTCATGTCTGGGCCGATAAACCGCTTGAATTCTTCGGGTGAAATTTCACCAAGCCCTTTGAACCTTGTGATCTCTGCTTTGGCACCAATTTTTTTCATTGCCGCCTGTTTCTCCGTTTCAGAATAGCAGTAGATGGTTTCCTGCTTGTTTCTGACCCTGAACAAGGGTGTCTCCAGGATATAAACATGGCCATCCCTGACAAGATCGGGGAAGAACTGCAGGAAGAATGTCATCAGCAATAAACGGATGTGCATCCCGTCAACGTCTGCATCGGTGGCAATGATGATGTTGTTGTACCGGAGGTCATCCATGCCGTCTTCAATGTTGAGCGCGTGCTGCAACAGGTTGAATTCCTCATTTTCATAGACCACTTTCTTGGTAAGTCCAAAAGAATTGAGTGGCTTACCCCTGAGGCTGAATACGGCCTGCGTTTCTACATCCCTCGACTTGGTGATTGAACCGCTTGCAGAATCTCCCTCAGTGATAAAAATAGTGCTGAGCAACTGCTTGGCAATGTATTCCTCCTTGCCTTTTGCTGGTGGCTCGGCATTGAGGTGCATGCGGCAATCCCTCAATTTTTTGTTGTGGAGGTTGGCTTTTTTGGCACGTTCATTTGCCAGCTTTTTGATGCCCGCCAATTCTTTTCTTTCGCGTTCACTCTGCTCGATTCTTTTTTTCATGGCCTCGGCCACAGCAGGATTTTTGTGCAGGTAATTGTCCAGCTCACGGGAAAAGAAATCGAGCATGAAATTCTTCATGGAAGGACCACCCTCGGAGATGTACTGAGATCCGAGTTTTGTTTTGGTCTGCGATTCAAATACAGGCTCCTGAACCCTTACCGCTACAGCAGCTACAATGCTTTGCCTGATATCTGAGGTGTCATAATCTTTTTTGAAAAAGTCACGGATGGTCTTTACAAAAGCTTCCCTGAAAGCAACCACATGTGTACCGCCCTGTGTAGTATACTGGCCATTGACAAAACTGTAAATGTCTTCTCCATATTCATTGTTATGCGAAAGGGCCACTTCAATGTCTTCACCCTTGAGGTGAATCACCGGATAGCGGAGTTCATCCTCATTGGCGTTGCGGTGCAGAAGATCCAGCAAGCCGTTCTTGCTCAGGAATTTCCTTCCATTGTAATTGATGACCAGGCCAGCATTGAGGTAACAATAGTTCCAAAGCTGCTTGTCAATATAATCTGAAATGAAATGATAGTTGCGGAAAATGCTTTCATCTGGGATGAACATGACCTGGGTTCCGTTGGATTCAGATGATGAAACTTCCTTGTGTTCCTTGACCAGTTCCCCGCGCTTGAATTCCGCTGTTTTTTCCTTTCCATCCCTGAAGGCTGTAACCTTGAAATATTCACTCAGTGCATTCACAGCCTTGGTACCGACACCGTTCAGTCCAACGCTTTTCTGAAAGACCTTGCTATCGTATTTGGCCCCTGTATTGATTTTGCTTACCACATCGACCAGCTTTCCCAAAGGAATTCCGCGGCCATAATCCCTGATGGTTACTTCCCTGCTGTTCAAGACAAGCTCAATGTGCTTGCCATAGCCCATCATGTGTTCATCAATGCAATTGTCCATCACCTCTTTGAGCAGCACATAAATACCATCATCCTGGCTGCTCCCATCACCCAACTTTCCTATGTACATGCCCGGACGGAGGCGTATGTGTTCCTTCCAGTCCAGGCTTCTGATGGAGTCTTCGTTGTATTCAAATATTTCGGTTTCCTTCTGCTTAGACATGCTGCTTCACTTGTTTAATTATAAAACCTACCCTATTGCCAATTACCTTGGCTGTCAAAGATAATAGAATGGGTATTCCCCTCTTGGCGCAGGTTATCAACGGAATGTGCATAAATTATGCAAAAAATACATCAGAGTGGCTGAAGACTGATCAGTTCATGCGTTTTTTCATGGTACTTACCTGCTCCTGTAAATTGGTTACCAGGTTGGCCAATTGCCCCACATCCCAGCGCTGTTGCTGCGCAACTTTTGTAATCACCATTTGTGCCTGCCACATTTCAAGAATGTCTTCTGCGTTGACACTGTAAGGCTGGTAGGCTGGGTTGTCACTGATCAGGGTAACTTTGCTTTTGGCCTTGGGATTACGGGAGAGGCGTTTGTACACAATGCCCTCGCTTCTGCTGACCACAATGCAAGCAGCATCCTGCTTCACATCATCCAGGGATTCTACCTTCTGGCCAACAATGATGGAGCCCGTAGGGGTTGGCAACATGCTGTCGCCAATGATTTCAAATGCCCGGAATTGCCCACTTCCCAACATGGGTAAAGTGAAGGTATTCAGTTCATCAATAAACTCTTCATCCGCATAGCCAGCCAGGTATCCTGCGGCTGCTTTCATGGGAACAAAATGAATCTGGTTGTTTTCGGCACCAAGTTTCTGTTGCCTTCTTCTGGAAAGATAACTCACGTTTGATTCACTGAGATCCCTGCGCAGCAGCTCATCAAGGCTGATGCCGAACTGGTCACTGATAATTTCCAATACATCAATCCGGGGCTCAGCCCTCTCCTCTTCATAAGCACCCAGAAGAGAGCGTTTGATTTGAAGCTTGTTGGCAAATTCTTCCTGGGTAAGCCCCTTCAACTTGCGCAGATACTTAAGATTTTGGCCTGCATATGACTGTGACATACTAATGAA
>JBIJAE010000241.1:0-3146 GCA_044345895.1 Chitinophagaceae bacterium | reverse complement strand
CTATCGTATGGTTACCCAAACTGGCATAGTAACTGTGTACAAAATAACAATGGCTGTTTTCTTCAACATCCTTGAACAAAGGTGATGTAAGGCCATGGATAGTGTTCCAGCCAATTTGTGGGATTTTTATATGGGGTTGATCAGCAACAAATCGTTTGACATTTTCCTGAAAAATCCCCAAACAAGGGGTATCATTTTCTTCAGAGTGGGAACACATCAATTGCATACCAAGGCAAATACCCAGAAAGGGCTGCTTCGCATCAAGGATTACTTTATCTAGTCCACGTTGTTTCAAATAGTCCATGGCAGAACTGGCTTCTCCCACGCCTGGAAAGAGGATTTTGTCGGCAGACAAGATAACAGAGGGATCATCAGAAAGGATTGGCTCAATGCCCAGGCGCTCCAAGGCAAACTGCACCGACCTTACGTTGCCGGCATTGTATTTGATAATGACAAGTTTCATGGGTTTAGTTTAACACATCACTGATAAAATCCTTCGTTGCCACATTCGGATTTTCTCCTGCTGATATGGCCTTGATGAAGGCAGAACCAATGATGGCACCATTGGCATAAGGGGCCACTGCGCCAAAGGTTTCCTTGTCTTTGATGCCAAATCCTACCAGCACCGGATTGGTCAACTGATAAGAACGGAGCCTTTTGAGATAGGCAATCACATCATCAAAATTCTTTTCTTTTCCCGTCGTAGAAGATGATGAAACCGCGTACAAGAATCCGGAACTGAGTCCATCCAGTTTGCGCACCCGTTCTTCACTGGTTTCAGGTGTAACAAGGAAAATAAAATCAAGTGCATGTTTTTTCACGATGGCACCATGCGATTGTTCAAATTCCAAAGGAGGAAGATCTGGCAGAATGAGCCCATCAATACCAACAGCGGCGGCATCTGCACAGAATTTTTCAAATCCATATTGTAATACAGGATTCATGTATCCCATCAATACAACGGGCACATGGATTTTTTCCCGAAAATCTTTCAGCTGTTCAAAAAGTTTGGCAATGGTCATGCCATTGTCCAACGCAATCAAACTGCTTTCCTGGATCACAGGACCATCGGCTAGGGGATCGCTGTAAGGCATGCCCAGTTCAATCAAATCAACACCTGCATCTTGCAGGGCCTGCATGATTTCCAAAGTACTGTCCAGTGTTGGATAGCCTGCGGTGAAATATACATTCAGTACATTCTCTTTTTTCCGTTCAAATAAATTGTTGATTCTGCTCATATCCCATCTCGTTTATTGTTCATTCATTGCATTCATGTAAGTACCAAGGTCCTTGTCTCCCCTTCCACTCAGGCAGATCACGGAAACATCCTCCGGTTTCATCCCCATCTGATCCAGCACAGCGAAAGCATGAGCAGTTTCCAATGCAGGGATAATACCCTCCACCCTTGAAATTTCGAATGCCCATTTCAGCGCCTCTTCATCTGTTGCACTCATGAACTTGGCACGGCCGCTCGTGTAAAGATGTGCATGCATGGGGCCGATTCCTGGATAATCCAGGCCTGCTGAAATGCTGTGTGGCTCCACTACCTGTCCGTCTGCTGTTTGCATCACGATGCTCTTGCTGCCATGCAGAATACCTGGAACACCCAGCTGGGTGGTGGCTGCACTCATGCCGGTGTTGACGCCATGACCTGCTGCCTCTACAGCAACAATCTCAACACTGGGTTCGTCGAGGAAATGATAGAAGGCCCCTGCTGCATTGCTTCCGCCGCCAACACAGGCGATGACACGGGTGGGAAGTTCCGTTCCGGTTTTTTCGAGCAACTGGGTCCGCATCTCCTGGCTGATGACCGACTGGAACCTTGAGACCATGTCTGGATATGGATGTGGGCCAACAACAGACCCAATGATATAATGGGTATCTGTCGGATTGTTGATCCAATCCCTGATGGCCTCATTGGTGGCATCCTTGAGGGTCTTGCTGCCGCTGGTGGCAGGAACCACTTTGGCACCCAGCATTTTCATCCTGGCCACATTGGGAGCCTGCCGTTCGATATCTTTTTCACCCATGTACACGATGCATTCAACTCCTTTTAATGCACAAACCGTAGCGGTGGCAACGCCATGTTGCCCGGCACCTGTTTCTGCAATGATCCTTTTTTTACCAAGACGCTGTGCCAGCAATATTTGACCAATGGTATTGTTGATCTTGTGTGCTCCTGTATGACAGAGGTCTTCGCGCTTGAGGTAAATGGTTGAACCAAATCTTTCGCTGAGGCGTTCTGCTAAAAAAAGCGGCGTGGGCCTTCCAACATAATCTTTCAAAAGGGCATGAAACTCTTGCTGAAAGAGCGGATCATTTGAAATGGAAAGATACTGCTGCCGGAGATGTTCTACATTTTGGTAGAGCATCTCAGGAATGTAGGCTCCACCAAAATCACCATAATAGCCTTGCTCACTTGGTTTTGAATAACTCGTTATCATATCAGTTGATCATTTTGATTGCATTAAAAAAATCCTTGACTTTTTTCATATCCTTGACGCCCGGTGATTGTTCAAACTTGCTGTTGACATCAATGGCAAAAAGTTTTTTTTCGTTTTCACAGAATTGGGAGAGCTGACCAACATCTTCAGGGCCAATGCCCCCACTCAAAAAATAGGGCTTGGAAACAGGCGCATGGCACAACAGGTCCCACTTGAATTGCTCACCCGTACCACCATATTGTTTTCCCATCGTGTCAAAAAGATAAAGATCCACCACTTCATTGAAAGGAAAGGTCTTGAAAGGTACGTTTTCATTGTCGCCAATCCTGAAGGCTTTGATGGTATTGACATGATTGGAAATATGTTCACAATAACGGGGTGATTCATCTCCATGCAGTTGCACCATGTCCAGCTTCCATTTGTCTACCGTTCGCAAAACAGTATCCTGCTCTTCATTGACAAAAACACCTACCCTGTTGATGCGGAGTTTTTCCTGCTTCAGCAATTCAGGCTTCAAACCAAATTTCATGGCATAACGGGGAGATTGCGGGTAGAAGATCAGGCCCGCAAAATCCACGCCAATGGTCTCCAGCTCTTTCAGCTGGGCAATCCCTGTCATGCCACATACCTTCAGTCTCATCCTAGTGTTTCAACCTGGTTCCTAAACTCATTTAACGCCATTCCGGGATCATTTGTTTTCAT
>JBIJAE010000240.1:0-3152 GCA_044345895.1 Chitinophagaceae bacterium | reverse complement strand
GTATTGCCCTGTTTTACCTGATCACCTGGATCCTTTCCATGTTCAATGTTAACATTGATGGCTTGCACAACGGAAGCCTTCTGAGCATTGGTATTTCTATCGCCATCACAGCCATTGCTGCACTGAGTCTTTTGTTGGACTTTGACAGGATTGAGCAAGGCGCTGCCATGGGTGCACCCAAGCACATGGAATGGTTCTGTGCCTTCGGCTTGCTGGTAACCATGGTATGGTTGTATGTTGAAATCCTTCGCTTGCTCGGTAATCTTTATGGTCGTCGCGATTAAGTCAACGCATAGCAATAAAAAAAGCCGGTCTCGATGAGAGCCGGCTTTTCTATTATGGTCTATTTTCTTTTTTTGAATGACTGGAATTCGATTTAGTATCCGTCTCCATCCAGCATGTTCCCCAATCCGCCGAGGATGCTGCCTTCCTCTCTTCTGTTGGTTGTACCATAGGACAGGACCCTGCTGGCAAGCCTGCTGATGGGAAGGGTTTGGATCCATACCTTTCCTGGTCCGCGGAGGGTTGCAAAGAAGAGGCCTTCTCCACCAAATATGCTGTTCTTGATGCCGCCAACGAACTGGATATCGTAATCTACGGTTTGTGTAAAGGCAACTACGCAACCGGTATCAATTTTCAACACTTCACCTGGGGTGAGGTAACGTTCAAATACATGTCCACCAGCGTGAACAAAGGCCATGCCATCACCTTCAAGTTTCTGCATGATGAATCCTTCGCCGCCAAACAAACCGGTGCCCAGTTTTCTTTGGAAGGCTATGCCAACGTTCACCCCTTTTGCTGCACAGAGAAATGAGTCCTTCTGGCAAATGATCCTGCCATCAAGTTGTTGCAGGTCCAGTGGAATGATTTTGCCTGGATAAGGAGAGGCAAAGGAAACCCTTTTTTTGCCATATGCCATGTTGGTGAAGGCTGTCATGAAAAGGCTTTCACCGGTAAGCAGTCGCTTTCCTGCGGAAAACAATTTCCCCAGGACGCCCTTGTCTTGACCTGATCCGTCACCAAATATGGTTTGCATCTGAACACCATCATCCATCATCATGAAGCTTCCGGCTTCTGCGATGGCGGTTTCGTTGGGATCGAGTTCAACTTCTACGTATTGCATTTCTTCTCCAACAATCCTGTAATCGATTTCGTGGTTGGATCTTGTGCTGTACTGTTCCATTGTATTGTTTTAAATATTTGAATAGGCGCTAGACGATTGACGTTGGTAAAAAGTTGCATGGTGCAACTTAATATTTCGTCTGTCATCCAGCGCCCTTTTGTGGATGCTATTTTTTCATTTGACCATTCCAGACAGGCTTGCCTTGTATTCTCCTAACGAGGTAAACTATACCGGTAAAAAGGAAGAATATGGGGCCAAGCAATCCAAGGATAGAGATCCACCTTCCCTTGAAGAATTTGTTCATCGGCCTTTTCAATCTTTCAGCAATCAGGTACATCGCTGGTACGATGAGCAGCGTCATGAAGAAGGCAAACATCAATCCCCAGATGATGGTGAGTGACAAAGGCTTCCAGAACACAGCGTTGTCACCTCCAAAGAAAATATGTGGATTCAAATCTGTAAACAGGGTAACGAAATTGATGTTGAAACCCACAGCAAGTGGGATCAGTGCAAGGATGGCAGCAAGCGCAGTGAGCAATACCGGAACAATCCTTGTTTTACCTGCTTCGATTACGGCTTCCCTTGTCTTCATGCCCCTGCCCCTCAACTCGTCGGCAAATTCTATTACAAGAATACCATTTTTCACGACAATGCCAGAGAGCCCCACAATACCGATACCGGTGGTTACGACGGCAAAGGTGGACTCTGTAATGGCATAGCCCAGTAACACACCAATCAAGCTGAAAAATATTTCAGACAGTACAATCATGGTTCTGCTGTAAGAGTTGAACTGTAAAATGAGGATCAGGAGAATCAGCCCTATGGCAGTAAACATCGCTGTTTTGAGGAAGTTGGCTGTTTCCGCCAATTGCTCTCCTTCGCCTGTTTGTGCAATGGATACACCTTCGGCTTTTGATTTGAATGCTTCGATATGTTTCGTGATTTCCGTATTGACGGCCTGGGGTGTATAGCCCTGAGAAGTCAATACATTTGAGAAGATGGTGATCACACGTTTCTGGTCCTTTCTTTTGATGCTGCCATAAGTATTGCTGAGGTCTGCTTTAACGACAGAACTGATGGGCACCTGTTTGATCTGGCCATTCGTGAAATCACGGTAGGTAATGCGCATGTTCAGGAGTTCAGACAATGATTTCCGCTGTGAAGCATTGTTGCGGATGATGATATTGAATTCCTCTTCACCAATCTTCAATTTGGAAATTTCTTTACCGAAAAGGGCTGTACGGATTTCCATTCCGATTTGGCCAGTTGAGAGGCCTTGCATCAAAGCCCTTTCCCTGTCTATGGAAATACCAATCTCTGGGTTGGAGAAGTCAACATCAATTTTCAATTCTTCTACACCAGGGATGTTCTTGTCGCTGAGGAAGTTCCTGAGGTTGATGGCCGTGCTGGTAAGGTCTTCGAAATTATCGCCTGAAACTTCAATGTTGATGGGAGATTGCGTGGGAGGGCCATTGCTCTCCTGGGTGACGCTTATTTCTGCGGAAGGAATGTTCTTGACGACAAGGCGGATACCATCAAGGTACTGGCTGGTGCCTGCACCATGCCTTTCTTCAAAAGGAACAAAATTGACCTGGATCCGACCAAGTTCTGGTCTGGTGCTCCTGTCTCCGCTGTTGGGATCACTGGCGCCAACAGCCACATTCGCAATCACACTTTCCACCAATGGATTTTCTTTTCCATTCTCCATGCCCAACACCTTGTTGATCCTGCTTTCCAGCAGTTTTGTTACAGAATCCGTATAGGTTATTTCTGTACCAGCCGGCAACTTGAGGTAAACATAGATGGTGTTGGGATCGCCCTGCGGGAAAAGCACAACAGGTACATTTCTCATGCCAAAGAAAACAAAGGAGAAGATGAGCAATGCAAATGTTCCAATCAGCATTTTTACTGGTCTCCATCCCTTTGTGGTCCACTGAAGGAGTTTTTCGTATTTGTTCATCATGGCCGGGAGCCACTTCTCCTGGAAAGTTTTGATGGCACCAGTGAGCACATAGGCGTTGAGCACCAT
>JBIJAE010000239.1:0-3158 GCA_044345895.1 Chitinophagaceae bacterium | reverse complement strand
TGGATCATCAGGTAAGTACTTTCCTTTCCACCCTGGCCCAATGCATGCGCAATCAATTTGTGATCATTCTTGCTGAAGTCCAGTGCAACGGCAACCCTGGCATAAGACGGGATGATGATGTTGTGCAATTTTTCTGCCTCCGGGTGAAGTTTTACACTTTCATTGGCGGTCTTGCCCATCAGCGGGTAGAAAATCGCGATGAGCAGAAGGCTGATGTATACAACACCAGCGATGATGATCATCGATTTCCAGAACACTGAATCAGAAGTAGCAAAAAACGTGATGGTCTGCTCATAGACCATTCTGATGTTCAAATACACCAGTACCAGGGTGATGAGGGTAGCCAGTACAATGATCAAAGGTTTGATGGCAAAAGAGCCCATGGTTTTTTTGTCGCTGGTAAAATGAATCAGGGGGATGATGGCGAATCCCAACTGCAAACTGAGCACAACCTGGCTCAACACGAGCAGTTTGTCAATATTGTTTTCACCGTTGATCAGGATCACCGCAATGGCAGGAACAATGGCAACAAGCCTGGTCAGCAACCTGCGCACCCATGGCGTAATCCGCAGGTGCAGGTATCCTTCCATTACAATTTGGCCGGCCAGCGTGCCTGTGATCGTTGAGCTTTGTCCAGACGCGATCAATGCAACAGCAAACAGGATTGGCGCAAGGTTACTGCCCAGCATGGGTGCCAAAAGTTCATGGGCTTGCTTGATTTCAGCAACGTCTGTGCGTCCGGTGGTATAAAAAACAGTGGCAGCAAGGATCAGGATGAAGGCGTTCACAAAAAAGGCAAGGTTCAAGGCAATGGCACTGTCGATGAAATTGAGTTTGAGTACCCTTTTAATGCCGGCATGATCCCTCTTGATTTTCCTGGTTTGTACAAGCGCTGAATGCAGGTATAAATTATGCGGCATTACCGTTGCGCCAATGATACCAATGGCAATATAGAGGGCCTCCTCATTGGGGATGCTGGGCACGAATCCTTTCATCACCTCACCCATATCAGGTTTGGCGATGATCATCTCTGCCAGAAAACTCAGACCAATGATGCCCACCAGACAAATGATGAAGGCCTCCATGGTGCGCATGCCGAGGCGCTGTAACAACAGGAACAGGAAGGTATCTGCAACGGTAAGGCTTACTCCCCAAATAAGTGGAAGGCCAGTCAATAATTGAATACCGATGGCCATCCCCAAGATTTCAGCAAGGTCTGTGGCTGCAATGGCCACTTCTGCCAGCAGATAAAAAGCGAAGTTCACCGGCCTTGGATAGGTTTCCCGGTTGGCCTGTGCAAGGTCCCTTCCCCTGACAATACCCAACCGCGCAGAAAGGCTTTGAAGCAACAGTGCCATCAGGTTGCTCATCAACAAAACCCAGATCAGCTGGTATCCGAATTTGCTTCCTCCTGCCAGGTCTGTGGCCCAGTTGCCGGGGTCCATGTATCCGACACTGACCAGATACGCAGGCCCAAAAAAGGCCAGCGCACGTCTCCAGCCCTTGCGTTTCTTGGTGGTATCAATGCTTTGGTTTACTTCACCCAGTGAAGTGAACTCATCGTGTAGGTGTTTCATGGCGTATCATTATTTTTTTCTGGCCAATGTATCTTTTTGTATTATTCCGTGCTGGTCTGGAATTGGATTTCCATGCGGATCGAACTTCGGCAATCCTAAAAAAGCATCCAGTTTGTCAATCAGTTTCTTGCTGCTCACATGCTCCAGGTCTTCTGCAATATCATGCACCTCATCCCACGGGAACCCCAATTTTTCCGAAAGAAAGAATTCCCAGAGTCGGTGTCGCCTCACAATGCCCAAGGCAACCTTGTTACCCACTTCGCTGAGCCTGAATCCATGATAGGGCTTGTATTCCAGCAGTTTTTTCGCCTGCAGCTTTTTCATCATGTCTGTAATCGACGCAGGCTTTGTATTCAGTTTTTCTGCCAACTCTTGCGTAGAAACATTCTCGGCCGATTTTTGCAAATGAAAAATGGCTTTGATATGGTTCTCTTCACTGATAGAATATTTAGACATGTCTAAATTAAGTTTAGACAAACCTAAAAATAAAAATTGACATAAAAAAACCCTGGTTCATTCCCAGGGTTTTGAATTAGTGTGTTGAAGTATCCGTCAATGAGGGAATCTGCGTCAACTCAAGCCGGATGTTTTTGCGGGAGGCGGTCTCCTTGAAGTTGTGGATGACCTCCAAAACGTCAAGGTCAATATAATGCGAGCCACTGCCGTCGATGTGTACGTGCGCGCCATCCGGAATTTCTGAAAGCTTCCGTAGAATGCTGCCTTTGTTGATGAATGTAACATTTTCGGCCAGCTTGATGTCAATCATTCCACCATCTTCTTTCCTGTGTTGGTGGATATGATAATCGCGGCGATAATTTGCACGCAAAATATAAAAGATCGAAACCAACACGCCCAAGGCAATTCCCATTAGCAAATCAGAAAACTGAACGGCAATGATGGTGGTGATGAAAGGAAGAAATTGTACCCATCCAAGCTTGTACATGGATTTGAACAGGGATATTTTGGCCAACTTGTATCCAATCACCAGCAATACTGCTGCAAGACATGCCAATGGTATCATGTTGAGGATAGTGGCAAACCCAATAACGCTGGCGAAAAGGAATATGCCATGGATGAAAGCAGAAAGTTTTGTTTTTCCACCTGCATTTACATTTGCAGAAGTCCTAACGATGACTGCCGTCAGTGGAATTCCGCCGATCAGTCCTGAAATCAAATTTCCTATTCCCTGGGCCTTCAATTCCCTGTTGGTGGGGGTAATCCTTTTGTAAGGGTCAAGTTTGTCTGCAGCTTCAATGCAGAGCAATGTTTCAAGGCTGGCGATGATGGCTAAAGTAAATGCCAAAACATAAACATTGTAGTTGGTCAAAGCGGAAAAATCAGGCAAGGTAAATTGTCCGATAAAATCACTTGCTGATGCAGCTACAGGAAGGCGCACCAGCATGTCTGTACCCAATGCCCATTCGGGTTTGTAACTGATAAAATAACCATTCAATGCAGTACCAACGACAACTGCCACCAGTGCACCCGGCACCCACTTGAAAGCTGTGATTTTTTTCATTGCCGGAATGTCCCATATGATCATGATCAACAAAGAAATGAATGATATGGTCAGGGCTCCTG
>JBIJAE010000237.1:0-3194 GCA_044345895.1 Chitinophagaceae bacterium | reverse complement strand
TCATGATCACCGATCTTTTTCCCAGGAGAAATTATGTCAACAGGATCTCTCCTGCCAACAGGAGAATGCACCATATCATTGCATCCAACCTTGACCAGTCTTTGCTGGTGGCCACACTCAAAGATCCCCGAACTTCTGTGGGTTTCATTGACCGTTTTCTGGTTACCTGCGAAGCCTTTCATATTCCTGCCATTGTGTTGTTCAACAAGGCAGATATTTATGGAGAGCAGGAGACGGAGCTGTTTGAAAACAGAAAAGCGATGTACGAAGCGGTAGGCTACAAGGTGCTTTTGACCTCCGTCAGAACCAAAGAAGGAATTGATTTGTTGAGGGATGTTTTGCATGATAAGATGACCCTGATCAGCGGACATTCAGGTGTCGGAAAATCAAGCCTGATCAATGAAATCCTGGAAAATGAAAACATCCGCACCAGTGAAGTAAGTGATTGGAGTGGAAAAGGAATGCATACCACCACATTTGCTGAAATGTATGATCTTCCCAATGGCGGAAGATTGATTGACACACCGGGCATGCGGGAGTTTGCCATTGCGGATATTTCAAAACAAGAACTCTCCCATTATTTTCCAGAAATGAGGGCTGTGATGAACGATTGCCAGTTCAATGATTGCATGCACATCAATGAGCCGGGTTGTGCAGTGAAAAAAGCAGTATTCAATGGCAGCATACATGAAGAAAGGTATGTGAGCTACCTGACTATTCTTGACAGCATCCAGGAAAAACAGTGGTGATCTTTATTTGAACCAACTGCTGTACATCGAATAATTGTTGGCAATCCTTTCTATTTCTCCGCTGATTTTTTCGGGTGAAATATCTTTTACTTTTTTGGCAGGTACACCTGCAAAAATGGACCCTTCAGGCACGATGGTACCCTCTAACACAACAGCACCTGCTGCAACGATGGAGTTGCTGCCAATCACAGCCCTGTCCATCACGATTGCGCCCATGCCAATCAACACATTGTCGTGTACCGTGCAGCCATGAACAATGGCAGCATGTCCTATGCTCACATTGTTTCCGATGCTGGTTGGGTTTTTTTCGTAGGTACAATGGATGACAGCATTGTCCTGTATGTTGACCCTGTTGCCGATGCTGATGCCATTTACATCACCACGCACAACAGCATTGAACCAGATGCTGCAATGGTCTCCCATGCGCACATCACCAACTATGGTGGCATTGGGTGCAATGAATACATCTTCACCAAATGAAGGGGAAATACCTTTTACAGGGAGAATGACCGGCATATTTTTTCTTAAAGTTATTGCATATTGTGGAACTTTGCTTTCATGAACCAACGGGAACTTTTCTTGCAGCATGTTGCACAAACCTCAGATGCGCCGCTTGCATTGGAGATTGTGCGGGCAGCGGGTTGCAAGATGTGGGACAGGGAAGGAAAGGAATATATTGATGTGATCAGTGGTATCAGCGTATGCAATGTTGGCCATTGTAACCCCCGTGTGGTAAAGGCCATCAAGGACCAGGTTGATCAGTACATGCACATCATGGTATACGGTGAATTGATTGAATCGCCCCAGGTTCAGTATGCCTCAAGGTTAGTCAGTTTGCTGCCTGCATCATTGGACGTCGTCTATTTTACCAGTTCAGGTTCAGAAGCCACAGAAGGTGCCATGAAACTGGCCAAACGGTTGACCGGGCGCACCAACATGGTTGCATTCAACGACTCCTATCATGGCTCAACACAGGGAGCCCTGAGTGTGATGGGCAGTGAATATTGGCGGAATGCTTATCGCCCATTGATTCCTGGCATCAAACATGTACACCACAATCAGTTTGAATCGCTGGATGCCATTGATGAACATACTGCATGTGTGATTGCAGAGCCGATACAGGCCGAACGCGGCGTGATGACTCCTTCGATAGAATGGATGAAAGCACTCAGGCAACGTTGCACGGAAACGGGAGCCTTGCTGGTATTGGATGAGATACAGACCGGATTTGGGCGCACAGGGTCCATGTTTGGTTTTGAACAATTGGGTATTGTACCCGATATTCTTTTGCTCGGCAAAGCGCTCGGTGGAGGCATGCCATTGGGTGCATTTGTTGCATCAAAGCAAATGATGGACAGCTTTACCCTCAATCCTGTATTGGGGCATATCACCACATTCGGTGGTCATCCTGTTTGTTGTGCAGCTGGATTGGCTGCACTGGAATTTTCAGTTGATGAAAACCTGATTTCCCAGGTACGGGAAAAAGAATTGCTTTTTACTGAACTGCTGCATCACCCTATGATCAAGGGATTCAGGTCTGCAGGATTGTTGATGGCCATTGATTTAGGCTCCTGGGACCTGAACAAGAAAATCATTGATCGCTGCATTGCAAAAGGGGTATTCACAGATTGGTTTCTTTTTGCTTCCCACTGCATGCGACTGGCTCCACCATTGATCATTACAGAAGAAGAAATTCGAACCGCTTGTAGCATTATCCTTCAATGTTGTGATGATGTGCAAGCAGCCTGTTAGCAACTAAACCTGAGCAAATGGTTTATTTGCTCAGGTGCATGCTTCTTTCCTTGTACAAGGTCCTGAAATAAGGGTCCCTGAGGTCTTTGATGAAACGGATCGCCTCGCCTGTTGATTTCATTTCTGGGCCTAGCTCTTTGCTGACGCCAGGGAATTTATCAAAACTGAACACTGGTTCCTTGATGGCAAATCCTTCCAATTTTTTCTCATAGGTAAAATCAGTCAACTTGTGCGTTCCCATCATGATCTTGGTGGCAATGTTGAGGTAAGGAATTTGATAGGCTTTTGCGATGAACGGCGTTGTTCTGGAGGCACGCGGGTTGGCCTCAATCACAAATACCTGGCCTTTCTTGATGGCGAACTGTATGTTGATCAAACCCCTGATGTTGAGGGCCCTTGCAATTTTTTCTGCATAGAACTCCATGGTGGTTACCTCAAGTGGTGTAAGGTTGAAGGCAGGGAGTACCGCATTGCTGTCTCCACTGTGGATACCTGCTGGTTCAATATGCTCCATCACGCCCATCACATGGAAATTTTCTCCGTCGAAAATACCATCAATCTCCGCTTCCTGGCAACGGTCGAGGAAATGGTCGATGAGGATCTTGTTGTCGGGCAAATGCTTTAACAGGCTCACTACTGCAGATTCCAGTTCATCATCGTTGATGACAATCCGCATTCTTTGTCCGCCCAACA
>JBIJAE010000236.1:0-3198 GCA_044345895.1 Chitinophagaceae bacterium | reverse complement strand
ATGCACTCATCGTAATATTTTAAATTGTTCAGGATCTGATCATAGCTCCAAGAGAGTCTTGACTGGATCCTTTCCGAACAACAACAATTCAGGATTCTCCAGCAATTCCTTCACCTTCACAAGGAAACCTACGCTCTCCTTTCCATCGATGATCCGGTGATCATAACTCAATGCCAGGTACATCATGGGTCTTGCAACAATCTGACCTTTGATCACCACTGCACGCTCCTCAATCTTGTGCATTCCGAGGATGGCAGATTGTGGTATATTGATGATGGGTGTACTGAGCAAAGATCCAAACACACCACCGTTCGTGATGGTGAAAGTACCGCCCTGCATTTCTTCGAGCGTGAGTTTGTTGTCTCTTGCTTTGGTGGCCAATTCCACTACCTTCTTTTCAATATCAGCCATAGACAGAGACTCGGCATTCCTGATCACAGGAACAACCAAACCCTTGGGAGCAGAGACCGCAATTGAAATATCACAATAGTCGTGGTAAATAAGCTCCTCATTGCTGATATAGGCATTAACTGCAGGAAACTCCTGCAAAGCATAGGCACAAGCCTTGGTAAAAAAGCTCATGAATCCAAGATTCACGGCATGCTTTTCCTTGAATTTATCTTTGTATTTGGCCCTCACTTCCATTACAAAGCTCATGTCAACTTCATTGAAGGTGGTGAGCATGGCGGTAGTATTTTTCGCTTCAACCAAACGGCGAGAAATGGTCTTGCGCAATTGTGTCATTTTCTCTTTGCGCTCACCCCTGGTGAACATTTCTGCACCTGGCTTTCTACCTGGATTTGAAATCGCTTCCAACACATCCTGCTTCAGGATTTTTCCTCCGGTACCGGTAGGTGCAATGCCTTTGGCGTCAACCTTTTTATCTGCAATGATAGCAGCAGCAACAGGGCTGGCCTTTACGTCTGATTTGGCAGCAGGTGCTGCCTCAGGGGCTGCAGACTTGGCAACTTTTTCTTCTTTGGCTTCTACAGGAAGATCAGCAGGCCTTTCAGCTTTCTCATCAATTGAACAAACAATGTCTCCGATAGCAAGTGTTTCACCCTCCTGTACCTTGATGGTGAGGATGCCGGCCTGCTCTGCATTGATCTCAAAGGTGGCCTTTTCACTTTCGATTTCAGCAAGTACTTCATCACGCTCAACCCATTGCCCGTCTTTTTTCAGCCATTTGGCAAGGCTCACTTCGCTGATTGACTCTCCTACTGTTGGCACTTTAATTTCTATCATAACAATCTTTTGAAAATTTTGGTCATCCAAATTTAAAATGAAAAGGCCTTTTTAATGATTTCTTCCTGCTCTACAGCATGCACCTTGTTGAAACCGGTTGCGGTAGCTGCACTGGCTGTTCTCGCAATGATTTTAAAGGAAATTGCATCCAAATTCATGCGCAGGAATGAAGCAGCACCCATGTTCATCGGCTCTTCCTGAACCCATGTCCATGCTGCATTGCCATACTTTTTGCTGACTGCCTCAAGCTGTTTGACCGGTAAGGGATAAACCTGCTCAAGACGAACAATCGCAACATTTCCTATCTCATTTTTTACCCTGTAATCATGCAGGTCGAAATATATTTTTCCGGTGCAGAACAACACTTGGTTTACATCAGCTGCAGCAACAGTATCATCAATCAATTCCTGGAATCCGCCGCTGGTAAATTCAGCAACGGTTGAATAGGTTCCGGGATGCCTGAGGTTGGCCTTGGGCGAGAAGTTGATCATTGGCTTTCTGAACTGCCATGTCAATTGGCGCCTGAGGGCATGAAACAAGTTGGCGGCAGTGGTGATATTGGTGATCACCATGTTCAACTCTGCACACATCTGCAGGTACCTTTCCATGCGGGCACTGCTGTGCTCAGGACCCTGTCCTTCGTATCCGTGAGGAAGCAACATGACCAGTCCGTTCATCCTGTTCCATTTTTGCTCGGCTGCAGAGATGAATTGATCGATCATGGTTTGCGCACCATTTGAAAAGTCTCCAAACTGCGCTTCCCAAAGCACCAATACATCCGGATTGGCGAGTGCATATCCATACTCAAATCCAAGCACACCATATTCACTCAACAGTGAATTGTAGATCCTGAATTTCCCTTTTGCACCCGGAATATTTTCAAGCCTGTTGTATTGCTGATCCGTATTCTCATCCAGCAATACTGCATGCCTGTGACTAAAGGTTCCCCGCTTTACATCCTGTCCACTCATCCTCACTTCTTTCCCGTCTGCCAACAAACTGGCGTAAGCCAACAACTCTCCTGTTGCCCAATCCACCTTGGTTTCTTTTTGCAGCAAGCCATGTTTGTCCTGCAAAAGCTTTTCAATTTTTTTCAATGGCTTGAATCCTTCGGGGATCAACATGATCGCATCAAAAAGGGCTTTGAACTGCTTTTCATCAATTGCTGTAGAAGGCGATGCATCAAAGTCTGCAGGAATAGCCTTTCTCAATGTTTTCCAAACCAGCTCAGGAGCCTGATAGTGGTATGGAAGAGGATGTTGCTTCACTTCATCCAAGCGTTCCTGCAAATCACTCCAGAATTTTTTCTCCAGGTCATTGGCCATTGACTTGATTTCCGGGTTTTCATGCTTCTGCAAATGAGCAACATAATTTTCCCTCGGATTGGGGTGCTTCTCAATAATAGAATAAAGATGTGGCTGTGTGAATTTGGGATCATCGCCCTCATTATGACCATGCTTTCTGTAACAGACCATATCAATGAAAACATCACTGTTGAATTGCTGCCTGTACCGCGTGGCAATTTCCATGCACTTGACAACTGCTTCAGGATCATCACCATTAACATGCATCACAGGTGCCTGTACCATGGCTGCCAGAGAGGTGCAATAGTCTGCAGTTCTGGCATCTTCAAAATCTGTGGTAAATCCGATCTGGTTGTTGATGACAAAATGGATGGTTCCACCTGTGGAGTAGCCATCCAACCCAGACATCTGGAGGATCTCATAAACGATGCCCTGCCCGGCGATGGAGGCATCACCATGGATCAGTACGGGTAATATCGAATCATATTGGCTTCCATACATGACATCAGCCTTGGCCCTCGAAAAACCAAGCACAACAGGGTCAACGGCCTCAAGGTGTGATGGATTGGGCATAAGTTTGAGCGAAATCGCCTTACCTGATGGGGTAACAACCTCACTACCATAACCAAGATGGTATTTTACATCTCCA
>JBIJAE010000037.1:0-9827 GCA_044345895.1 Chitinophagaceae bacterium | reverse complement strand
CACCGCCATTGATCAACAGAGACAAGAAAATATCAGCCATCCGGATCCACAAATGGCTTTCAGTGGTGCACATGTCCAGCATGATTGCAACCAATTTGTTGGCAGACAAAGCTGGAGACCCCAAGTTTAAACCCTACCACCGTGCAGCCGCCTATACAGCCTTTGCCAGTTATGCAGCTGCCGTCATCGCCATTAAATTTTAATTATGCGTATCCTTATCCTGTTGCTCTTGTCCCCCGCACTTCTTTTCGCTCAAGCCAAAAAACCGCTTGACAAGAAAAAGTCTACCATCACCTATTCGATGAACCATATCCTGCATGCTTGGGATGCTGTGTCTTCGGAGGTGAATGGTGTTGTGCAGTTGAAAGCCGATGGAAACATTGAAAAAGTGGCCATCGTGGCCAAAATCAGTTCTTTTGATTCCAAGAGCTCGAACAGGGATGCCCATACACTTGAAGTAACAGAAGCATTAAAATTCCCCAACATCAGTTTTGTGAGTACTTCTATTACCGAATCAACATCCGGAGAACTGGATGTAAAGGGAATCCTGCAATTCCACGGCGTGAGCAAGGAAACCAGCTTCAAGGCCACTGCAAAAAATGTCAACGGTTCAACACAGGTCACAGGCGGATTTATCTTCCTGCTGGAAGACTTCAAGGTAACCAGGCCCAGCTTCATGCTCAAGCAAGTGGACAATGAAGTGAAAATTAAGTTTGAGGTTTTCTACTGATTCCTGATTTTAAAGTAAATTGATCTCATGAACAAGAGATCTTTCATCAAGCATGCAGCCCTTTCAGGGATTGGCGCCACCATGGGTATGGATGCACTGGCCGCAATCTTCAAAACAAAAAACAGCATTTCTCCAGCAGCTTTGGCTGCAGATGATGCTTTTTGGAAAAGTATCAGGGATCACTATATTCTCAAGACAGACTACATCAACCTGGAAAACGGTTATTACAACATGACGCCCCAGCCCACGCTGGAAAAGTATTTCGAGAACATACGGTATGTCAATTATCATGGGGCATTTTACATGCGAACCATGCAGGTTGAGAACAAGCAAAAAATGGCCACCAAGCTTGCCAACCTGGTTGGCTGTGGGGTTGATGAGCTTATCATCACCAGAAATACCACAGAATCGCTGGATACCATCATTTCAGGACAGCACTGGGAAAAAGGCGATGAGGCTGTGATGGCATTACAGGATTATGGTGCCATGCTGGACATGTTTCAACAGGTTTCAGATCGTCATGGTGTGGTCTTGAAAAAAATTTCTGTCCCCAACCATCCATCCTCTGATGAGGAACTGGTTGCGCTTTATGAAAATGCCATCACACCCAAAACAAAACTGCTGATGATTTGCCACATGATCAACATATCCGGACAAATCATGCCTGTCAAAAAAATATGCGACATGGCCCACAGCAAAGGTGTTGACGTGATGGTGGATGGGGCACATGCCATTGCACAGCTTGAATTCAACATCCGAGACCTGAACTGCGACTACTATGGAGCATCTTTGCACAAATGGCTGGGCGTACCGCTGGGTGCAGGCATGCTTTACGTGCGCAAGGAAAAGATTCACAAGGTCTGGCCTTTGATTGCAGACAACGAAAAAGATCTGCACAACATCAAAAGACTGAACCATACCGGCACCGTGCCATCTGCAACCGATCTTACCATTGCAGATGCCATTGATTATTACATGATGATTGGGGTAAAAAGAAAAGAGGAACGCCTTCGCTACCTGCAACAGTACTGGACCAGCAAGGTCCGCGGAGTACCAAAGATTGTATTGAATACCCCTGCTGATCCTCAACGGGCTTGCGCAATTGCCAATGTTGGGATCGAGGGCATTCCCCCTGCAACATTGGCCAAGCGATTGCTTGAGGAGCACAAGATTTATACCGTAGCCATAGACAATGCCAATGTTCAAGGTTGTCGCATCACTCCTAACCTGTTTACCACCACTTCCGAGCTTGATGCACTTGTACGCGCACTGAAAAAACTTGCCGCTTAGTATGGGAAGTTTCACAGCCATCGTCCAAGACCTGAAAGCCCTTGCAACAGCAGAGAAGGCAGCATTTCTGCCCCGTTTTTTCAAGACAGGAAAAGGCCAATATGGCGAAGGAGATTTGTTTCATGGCATCACTGTTCCCAACCAAAGAACAGTAGCAAAAAAACACCAGTCAACCACCAGCAAAGAAACCATCATTGCACTGCTCAACTCAGGCTACCATGAAGAGCGACTAACAGGCATTCTCATTATGTGCCAGAAATTCCTTGAAAGCAGAAAGACAGGAAAAGAAAAAGAATGGGTAGACCTTTACCTCCAAAAAGCAGACCGTGTCAACAACTGGGACCTGGTGGATGCGAGTGCGCACATCATCCTGGGACAATGGCTGGAAGACAAAGACAGGAAGATATTGTACAAACTTGCTTTAGACCCATTGTTGTGGCGAAACCGCATTGCCGTGGTGGCCACCTGGCACTTCATCAGAAAAAACAATGACCTGAAAGACATCCTGGAACTCAGCAAAATCATGCTCACCCACAAACACGACCTGATGCACAAGGCAACAGGATGGATGCTCAGGGAAGGATGGAAAAAAGATCCATTGGCCGTTGAAGCATTCCTTGATGAATTTGCTACCCGCATGCCCAGGACCATGCTCCGTTATGCCATTGAGAAGATGGAGGAAAAAAAGAGAAAGGGTTACATGAACTAGTCAGCAACCCTTTCAGCACCCCACAGAATGCAAGATCATGATTGACGCCACGGACGGAGTCGAACCGCCATCGAAGGTTTTGTGGACCTCTGCCTAACCCCTCGGCCACGTGACATTGTCTTTAGTCCACCAAAATTATAGACTTTTATTGAATGAGCGAAATCTTTTTTACAATTTGGGCAAAAAAAAGGCGGAGTTACCTCCGCCTTGCTAGATAATATGCTGATATCATTTGTGGTAAAACTTCTCATCAACGATGAAGTCGCCTTCCCAACGCTGAACAGCAACCTGTTTGTACTGAACGCGGCCAATGCCTTTCAATGTCACATCCATCCAGTTTTCAATCATGGTAATGCCATTTTCTTCATCAGCAGCAACAGCATCAACACCCATTCCATGGAATTCTTCGATCATGCCAACGAATGCCAGTTCGCGCTCCCTGTTGGCAGCCTTGCCTACAGTAGGCTCACCATGTCCGAGATCCACCATGGTAACATTCTCTCCATAATACTTGTCAAATGCATCGATCATCTGACCTTTGGCCATCATATCGTAGATGTCCTTGATTTTTTCGCTGTAACTCATTTTGTTTAGGGATTTTACTGCAAGTTAACAGGCATGCATCAACAAAGTTTAAACATTGGTTTTGAAAATTCTGTAATTACGTATTAATACCTACTTGGGTTAAGGGGCTTATTGAACAGCCCGAATCACATACCATGAATAACCTCTGGCAGGAATGCTCACGTTCAATTTAAGGTTGCCTTTGTTATCCGCCATTGATTGCCAATGCGTGGTATCTTTTTCAAAAACAAAGGCCTTGGGGCCAAGTCCTGTATAATAAAGTGGAATGGATACCTGACGGTTCATAACCTGATCCGTTGGATTGAAAAGCAATACAAAAGCCCTGTCTTTCAAAGTTGGGCTAACGTGCATGAAACCATCCCAATCGCGACCATCTGCTCTTCTTAAATGTACGATAGGGGCATTCAGGATATCGCGGTACTTTTTGTACCAGGAAACCGTATTGGAAACAAGTGCCTTTGTTGTGGTGGTATCGTATAGCCTGGGGCCCCGGTAACAGGCTTGTACGCCTGCTCCATAATACTGCACCATCAGCATTTCATAGTCCTTGAGGTGGTCTTTCAGGGGCTCCAAAACGGCCTCTGGTCCACCGCCCTGGTACCGGGTAAGGGGTACAAATCCCCAGCTCATGGAAGGCAGTTTTTCAAACGTACCGTCGTGGATGTTTTGCCTGTTCAGGATTTTTTGCTGATCACGGGAAAGGGAGAAATTAACCTCCCGGTATCCAATACCGATCTTGTGGGTACCATCCAGAAAATACCAATCAGGCGCATTGACGTAAACGCCATTCTCATTGCACCAACGGTAAAGTCCTTTCTGCAATTCCATTTGGCGCCACTGCGAATCATCCAGCCCCTTGTGGCCGGGATGCACCGTTGAAGCGCAAACATCGCCTGGGTATGGCCCATCATTTTCAAACAGATCGAAACCAGTCTTGGTGATGAAGTATTTCAGTTTGTCGATATAGGTTAGGCCCCACTGGCTTCCCATGCAGGGGGCGTTCCCAAAGAATGCGCCACCGGGCTTGCCTGTTTTAGGGTCAATCACATCGGTTTCATCATTGATCCTCCTGCTGCTGAACAAGGAATAGCTTCCAACCAGGATTCCCTTGCTGTGGGCATAATCGGTCAGCTTCTTCCAGCGGGCGATGTTTGCAGCACTGGTGTCTTCCATGTTGCAATGGCTGCCAAAACTGAGGATCAGGGCCTCGTAACCGGTTGCCGCACACTGGTCTACGGCAGTTAAAACTTGCTGGTCATTGCTGCTGACCAGGTGCATGAAGATGGGATTCTGGGTAGTCCAGGGAGCAACGGTGGCATACATGCGCTGGATCATCATCCCCCTTCTTTCACGGTCATAGCTGTCCATCAATAATTCATGCGTTCTGGGCGATTTGATGCCTTCACCGGGTGCAAGCGAAACCGCTTTTACCTTTTCAGGATAGACTTCCAACACGCAGGGTGTTTGATAATTGTAATTGACCTGTGAAGTATAGGATGAATCTGTGACCCAATGCGTTGTTTGGTCGCTGATGTCATAGCGCATGGCATTGTTGAAGGCATAATTGGTTTCAACATAGATGCCATGTTGTTTTTTCATTTGCTCGGGTGTGCCTACGACTGCACTCTCCTCCTCAACGAGCCCAAGCGACTCATTGACAATCCTGTTTATCACGATGTTGTTGCTGCTTTTGTTGATGACCTCCACCCACTTGACAATGAGAGGAACCCCATCGTAGAGCTCGTAATGCACCACAACAGCAAGGTCCTTGAGTGATGGGGAGGCAGACCTGAAGCTGACGGCCAATGCTTTTCCGGTGGCCTGTTTCTTGACTGATGCCCAGGTTGTTCTCTTCCAGTTGATATAGGGTTTGATGTCGGTGACAGTATAACCAGTAAACATAAAATCCTCTGCACCGGCCTTGAAGCCCTTCATCCATTCTTGTTGCAGGTATGCTTTTTCTTGCTGGCCAATTAATCCACCAACATTGTATTCCTGTCCATCAATGGTGAGTTTGGCTTCGGGCCTTATGGCACGCAACAATTGCTGGCCACTGCTCATGTTCTGAAAATCGTAACAGGCAAAATTGGGAGCAACCTTAAAGCTTCTGCGCACAAGACCATTGTACAAAACAAGATCGTCCTCCTTCTCCCTTTGGTAAACATTGGCCTTTGTATTGATGGGCTTCACCAGCCAATCTTCCGGAACAGCCTGGTCAAAGCGATTGTCCCATTTCAATGTTTGTGCATCCGCAAACTGAAAACCCAACAAGAAGAATAGAAATAAGTATGGCAATCGCATCATACCTTAAATCTAAAGTATTTTTTTTATTGCGGCAGACAGAAACTTGTCTGGATGGGCCATGGCCTCTTCTTTGGAGCCTGCCAAAGCAGCAAGGGTAACCAACCTGTCCACCCCCATTGCATTGAGGTCTTTGATTGGCATGGAACTGTCTCCACAGATGGCATATAATTTGGTGCCATGGGTTCTTGCATGACCAATGAGCTTGCCCAACACCTTGCCCTGAAAGGATTGCTCATCCAGCCTTCCTTCACCAGTGATGAGGATGTCCGCTGCTGCTATTTTATCATCCAGTGAAATGGATTCTATCAGGTAATCAATCCCGGGCACCAATCTTGCACAAAGAAAAACATCGCATCCCCCTCCCATTCCTCCTGCTGCGCCTGCACCGGGGGCAACTTCAACAGATCTCCCAAAATATTTCATGAAAACGGTATCAAGGTGTTTCAGTCCTTCGTCCAGTTCGTCTACCTGCGCTGCATCTGCGCCTTTTTGCGGCGCGTAGACATGCGCTGCGCCATCAAGACCAAAAAAAGGATTGCTCACGTCATAGGCCACGGTAAAATGAATGTCTTCAAGGAGGTCCGTTTCTGGCATGACAATTTCATTGATGGAAGAAAGGTTCTCTCCACAGGGTTCCAGGGGATCCCCGTTCTTGTCAAGGAACATATAACCCAATGCATCCGCCATGCCGATGCCACCATCATTGGTGGCGCTTCCTCCGATGCCCAAATAAATTTCTTTTGCCCCTCTTTTGATGGCGTCCAGGATCATCAAACCTGTACCATAGCTGGATGCCTTCATTGGGTTCCGCTCATGGTCAGCAAGCAATGCCAACCCGCTTGCAGCTGCCATTTCAATATAGGCAGCAGATCCATCCTGTGAAATTTGATAACTGGCTTTTATCTGTCTCATCAAGGGGTCAACCGTCAATGCCTGCGCATCTTTGGTGCCAAAATAATGTTTGATAATGGAGGAATATCCATCACCGCCGTCGGCCATGGGAAAGGATTCCACCTCAGCATCGGGATATGACGCAACAATCTCTTGCTGAATCAGCTTGCACAGTGTAATGGAGTCTATGCTGCCTTTGAATTTGTCTGGTGCGAGGAGGATTTTCATTGTTGGGGGTTGAGGGTTGAGGGGTTGAGGGGTTTAAAGGTTTAGAGGTTTAGAGGTTTAAAGGTTGAGGGAGGTTGAGGGAGGTTGAGGGAGGTTGAAGGGGTTGAAGGGGTTGAAGAAAATGCTTAAACCGCTTCAACAGACCAAAGGTTGAAGCTTGGTCTGAAATGTTTAGGGGTTTAGCGATTGATAACCCCTAAACCCCTAAACCATTAAATCCCTACAGCACTCAACCCCTAAACCTCTAAACCATTAAACCCCAAACTACATCTTAGGGTAAACTGCGTTCACACCCAATTCCTCTTCAATGCGGAGGAGCTGGTTGTATTTTGCCATGCGGTCTGTGCGGGATGCTGAACCGGTTTTGATTTGTCCGCAGTTCAGGGCCACAGCCAAATCCGCGATGGTCGTATCTTCTGTCTCTCCTGAGCGGTGGCTCATGATAGACGTGTATCCGTTGGTTTGTGCCAAACGAACAGCATTGATGGTTTCAGTTACTGTTCCGATCTGGTTCACTTTTACAAGGATGCTGTTGGCAATACCCCTGTCAATTCCTTGCTGCAAGCGAAGTACGTTGGTAACAAAAAGATCATCACCCACGAGCTGGCACCTGTCACCCACTGATTCAGTCAATTTCTTCCAGCCATCCCAATCGTCTTCGGCCATGCCATCTTCGATAGAGATGATGGGATATTTGTCAACCCACTCCGTCCAGTAAGCAACCATTTCGTCGCTGCTGATCACTTTTCCTGAACTCTTGTAAAACTTATAGGTATTGTCGGCCTCGTTGTACATTTCGCTGGTAGCGGCGTCCATGGCAATGAAGATCTGCTCACCTGGCTTGTAACCTGCGGCTTCGATTGCCTGCAATACGGTTTCAATCGCCTCTTCGTTGCTCTGAATGTCTGGAGCAAATCCACCTTCATCACCTACGTTGGTGCTGTATCCTTTTTTCTTCAAGACTGTTTTCAACTGGTGAAAAATCTCAACACCCCAGCGAAGTCCTTCGCTAAAAGTTGCAGCACCGGTTGGAACGATCATGAATTCCTGGAAATCAATTTTGTTATCAGCGTGTGCACCGCCGTTGAGGATGTTCATCAACGGAACAGGGAGGGTGATGGCATTCACACCGCCCAGGTACCTGTAGAGGTTGAGGTTGCTGGCTTGTGCACCAGCCTTGGCAACAGCCATAGAAACGGCCAGCGTTGCATTGGCGCCCAGTTTGGCTTTATTGGCAGTACCATCCAACTCAATCAACATCCTGTCAATCAGGGCCTGTTCTGTGGCAGGAATGCCCAGCAACTTGGGAGCAATGATATTGTTTACGTTGTCAATTGCTTTCAACACACCTTTTCCTACATAAACGGCCTTGTCGCCATCACGGAGCTCAACAGCTTCGTGCTTACCGGTAGAAGCTCCTGATGGAACTGCTGCACGGCCAATGAAACCGCTTTCGGTGATGACATCAACTTCTACTGTAGGATTACCGCGGCTGTCGAGGATTTGTCTTGCGTGAATGCTGGCAATTAAACTCATGATGATTTATTTTAAGGGTTGTTCTGTTTGAATGGGGAAAAAATCAAAGGCCAGTTCCGGTGAGGTCCCTGAAGATATCCTCCAGGCGCCGGGCTTGCGTGTGCAAAGAAACGATATTCAAATTATGTTGCAAAGCGAAACCCATAAGTTCTTTGCCAAGGGCATCAGGATTGCTGGTTTCAAGCTCCCATTCCATGGCACCAAGGTTCAACACACCCATGACACCTGCAATGGAATGCAAAGCCTCTTTGGAAACTTCTTCCCTGAATCCAACCCGAATGGTGGAGGAGGTTTGCTGCTTTTTGAGGTTGCCGATGCTGTCGTCTGCCACTATCTTACCCTTGTTGACCACAATGACGCGCTCACAAAGGGCTTCTACTTCCTGCAAAATATGGGTAGAGAAAAGAATGGTTTTGTTCTTGCCCAGGCTCCTGATCACTTCCCTGATTTCTACGATCTGGTTGGGATCAAGACCTGTAGTTGGCTCATCAAGGATCAGCACTTCCGGATCATGCAACAAGGCAGCTGCAAGCCCAACCCTTTGCTTGTATCCCTTTGACAATTGTCCGATTTCCTTGTGTGCTTCTGGCGTTAACCCCGTAAGGTTGATCACGGCTTCAATCCTGTCAGCCGGTGCCGTCATCTTGTGAAGCCCTGCCATCATGCCCAGGTACTCCCGCACATACATTTCGTGGTAAAGCGGATTCAGTTCCGGCAGGTACCCTATCTTTTTTTTGGTGGCGATGGCTTCACCTTCAACAGGGATGCCGCAGACCTCTATGCGTCCTTCATCCGGACGAAGATAGCCGGTGATCATTTTCATGGTCGTGGATTTTCCGGCACCATTGGGTCCTAAAAATCCAACAATTTCACCGGGTGCCACTTCAAAACTGATGTGGTCTACTGCTTTCTGATCGCCGTACTGTTTGAGGATATGATCAACCTTGATGGACATGTTTTTTGCTTAGTCTTCCACCTCTTCGCTTGATGCTGGCAGGCTATCATAGGCGCCCTTCAGTGCCATCCAGCCAAACATCACGAATCCAAGTGCAATGGGTAAAAAGATGATAACAAATATAGTCCATTGGATGATGGTATCGGTGGTTGGAAAAAGCTTGATCTGATCAATGGCCGTTTTTAACAAAATGCTGTAGGAATAGATGGCCAGTGCAATCCAAACAAGGCCTAAATATTTTTTAATTGTGTTCATTTTCTTGGTTTATGTGTTTACAATATCTGCCAGTGCACAACATCAATCATTGACTTCTGGATCTATTTTGTTAGACAGGTAGATGGTACCAATCACGAGACATACCACAGCAACGGCAATGGGATACCACAACCCAACCAATACGTCGCCAGCATAAAGGGTGCTCAGCAAAACAGCGATAAACGGTGTCAAGCCCCCAAATACACCATTGCCCAAATGATAAGGAAGGCTCATGGAGGTATACCTGATTTTTGTGGGAAAGATCTCCACCAGGAAGGCCGCAATCGGTCCGTACACCATCGTTGCAAAAAGGATCTGGACAAAAATCAAGGCTACCATGGTCC
>JBIJAE010000235.1:0-3223 GCA_044345895.1 Chitinophagaceae bacterium | reverse complement strand
TATGGCTTCTACTCATTGACCCTTCCGGAAGGAGAATACCCAACAAAAGAAACAAGCAGGGTATACTCTCCTTCCGGAAGGGTCAATGAGTAGAAGCCATACTGGTTGGTACTGACGGAACGACCAGTTTCTTTTGCCTGAATGGTAGCCCCAATAAGGGTTTCACGGCTGAGGGAATCGCGTACATAACCGCTGAGGGTATATCGGGTTTGCGCATTCAGTAAAAAAGCCTGCGAGAGCAGGATCAAAATCAAGGTTAGTATTCTCACAATATCCATTAACATCATTGCGGAATGAAAGTTCAAGACAAAGATATTATAGTAACTTTGCGGCGCAACAATTGAACTTATGCTGGCAGGATTTCAGGACCTAACATTTGAATTTGGCGCGAGAGCCATTGTAGAGGAAGCAACTTGGCATATCCATCCGGGTGAAAGGATTGGATTGATTGGCTACAATGGAACGGGGAAATCAACCCTTCTCAAACTCCTGGCAGGAGAATACCTGCCCAGCGCAGGAACCCTGGAAAGGAGCAGAACCACCAGCATTGGTTATTTGCACCAGGACCTCCTCAGCTTTGACACGGAAGAGAGCATTCTTCAGGTGGCCATGGGCGCTTTTGAAAGGATCATGGAAATCCAGAAGGAAATTGATCAGCTTACAATAGAACTGGAACAATCGGAGGATGAGAAAAAACTCATTCGTTTTACCGATCTGTTGCATGAGATGGATGTATTGGACGGGTACAATATTGAACACAAAACCGAGGATGTTTTGCATGGTCTCGGTTTCAAACAATCTGACCTCAGCAGGCCCTACAAAGAATTCAGTGGAGGTTGGAGAATGCGCGTATTGTTGGCCAAGATGATCCTGATGAAGCCTGATCTGCTCATGATGGATGAACCGACCAACCACCTAGACCTACCTTCCATCGAATGGCTGGAGAAATACCTGATCCATTACCAGGGTGCTGTAGTGATTGTGAGCCACGACAAATTCTTTCTGGACAGGATGGTCAACAAGATTGTTGAGATCTACCAACGCAAGCTCAACATCTATTCCGGTAACTATTCTTATTACGAAAAAGAGAAGTTGATCCGGATGGAAATGCAGCAGAGGGCATTTGAAAACCAGCAGGATTTCATCAGACAACAGGAAAGATTCATTGAAAGGTTCAAGGCCAAGGCTTCAAAGGCAGCACAGGCACAGAGTGTACAAAAACGACTAGACAAAATAGACCGTGTTGAGGAAGCTTCTATAGAAAGACCCAATATCAGGATAAATTTCAGCGTAGACAAGACACCCGGAAAAATCATTTGCTCCCTGAAAAACCTGAGCAAACGATTTGGAAACATTGAGATTGTTGATGGTGCAGATGCAGAAATCGAGAGAGGCGACAAAATTGCCTTGATTGGAGCCAATGGAAAAGGAAAATCAACCCTGTTGCGCATCATTGCAGACAGGGAAACCTTTGAAGGTGAAAGGAACTGGGGCCATAATGTAGACGAGAGTTTCTATGCACAGCACCAGCTGGAACACCTGAAACTGGATTATAATATACTGGAAGAATTACAGACGGCAGGGAGCAAGAAGACCGACATGGAACTCCGCACGGTGCTGGGTTGTTTCCTCTTCAGCGGTGACGATGTAGACAAAAAGATCAAGGTATTGAGTGGAGGAGAAAAAGCAAGAGTTGCCCTGGCCAAAACCATTATCAGCAAGGCCAATTTCCTGATGCTCGATGAACCGACTAACCACCTTGACATGCACTCCGTTGATCTGCTGGCAGATGCCTTGGACAAGTATGAAGGCAGCATGATCCTGGTAAGCCATGACCGTTATTTCATCTCCAAAACCGCCAACAAAATCTGGGAAATTGTAGACGGAAAAATTGTTGAATTCAAGGGCGGTTATACGGAATGGTGTGAATGGAAAGAACGAATGGAGAAAAATGCAGTAAAAGAACAACTCAACAAAAAGGAGGCAAAACCTGAGCCTGTTGTTGAAAAGAAAAAAGAACAAACTCCCCCACCCACCCAACCTGTGCAAGGCAACAATGCCATAGACAAGGATAAGCAAAAAGAGAAGAAAAGACTACAGCGACAGTTTGATGAACTGGAAACCAAAATTGCAGTATTGAAAAAAAGCAAGGCAGAAGCTGAGACAGCCTTGGCAGATCCTGCCATCTACTCCAACAGGACTGCATTTGCGGAAGCTGAATCAACCTATAACCGATTACAGGCGGAACTGATCAACAGTGAAAAGCAATCTGAAACAGTTTTCGAAGCCCTGATGAATTTGGATTAACCAGTCAACCGCATTGGGTTTTTTACTAAATTGCTGTATGACCCACTTAAAAAGGCGTGAAGCCATCAAACAACTCTTCTGCATAACCGCAGGAGTGGCGCTCATTCCCTCCTGCATGAGCGATCGATCCAAGTCTGCCATACTGTTAAAAAACATCAAGATCAGCGCCGAGGAGGAATCCATGTTGTCAACACTTTGTGAAACCATCCTCCCCAAAACAGCAACACCGGGTGCAAAAGAACTTTCATCTCACCTTTTCGTATTGACCATGGTGGATGAATGCAGAAAGAAAGAAGATCAACAGCAATTCATCAGTGGCATGAAGGCGTTTCAGGATAAATGCCAGGCTTACAAAGGAAAAGATTTCGCCAGCAGCACACATGAAGACAAGAAGGCCATCCTGGAGTCCATCATTGCTGACAAGGATGATAGCACAGACCTGAAATATTTCTTCAAAACAGTCAAGGGTCTTACCATTCAATCTTATACTGCTTCTGAATTTTTCATGACCAAGGTACAGGTATATGAATTGATTCCTGGCCGATACCGTGGCTGTGTTACTGCATAACAAATTTTAACCAACTGAATCATGGGCAATACCAACAATACATTTGATGTAATCGTTATTGGATCCGGCTTGAGCGGCGGATGGGCGGCAAAAGAATTTACAGAGAAAGGACTGAAAACCCTGGTTCTGGAAAGAGGGTCGGAAGTAAAGCATTTGAAGGATTATCCGACAACCAACATGATGCCCTGGGAATTTCCCCACAGAAACGAGATGCCGCAGGCCATAAAGGATGCCAACCCTGTGATCAGCAAATGTTATGCGTTCAGAGAGGATGCAGCGCATTTTTTTGTGAAAGACAATGAGCACCCTTACACCCAGGAAAAACCTTTCGATTGGATAAGGGGTTAT
>JBIJAE010000057.1:0-7914 GCA_044345895.1 Chitinophagaceae bacterium | reverse complement strand
ATGCTCAACCTGTTGCGGAAGAGAGAAAGTTCGAAACCAACTTCTTTAGAAAGCACGAACTCAGGCTTGATGGCTGGATTGTTTACACTTGAGCTGGCAGTGAAACCAGGCAAACTTCCATAAGGGAAACCGCCAGCAACACCATAAGTAGGCTCAAGTGAATATGCACCAAGGTTCACGTTTCCAGACTGGGATACAGATCCTCTTAGCTTTAAATACGAGATCACATCACTTTTCTTGATGGCCTCAATCGCATCGCTCAAGACCAAGGATGCACTTGCACCTGGATAGAAAAATGAACGGCCATTCTTGGGCAAACGAGAATCCCAATCATTCCTTCCTGTGAATTCAACAAAGGCCCAGTTATCATAACCAACAGAGATCTTACCAAAGGCACCCATCAATTTTGTCTCAGAAAAACTTGATCCTGCACCAGGCTCACCGGTTCTGTTGGAGATGTTGAAAAGTGTTGGGATGATAAGGTTGCTTCCTGAAACGGAAGTAGACTTCGAATATGTTTCCCTATATGATTGACCCAACAAACCATCTATTTCAAACTTTCCGAACTCTTTCTGACCAGAAAGGAATGCCTCAGAGGTTATACGGGTACCAATTCCTTGACCATCTGATACGCTGGCAAAAATATCGTTCACAGAGTTATATTTCCCAGATGTTTTTGCAAAAGGGGAATAAGTGAAGGCCCCGCTTGTGCTTCTTGAGAAACTTGAGTTGATAGTTGTACCTACCCTGTAAGTTGCAGTCAACCATGAAAGAATCTTATAATTGAGGGTAGTAGATCCAATCAAATCATGGCTTGTACCCGTTGAACGGGCATTGTCCTTGATAAAATAAGGGTTCTGATAGTAATCATTAAAGTAATGATTGGGGCTTGCAAAACTACTGTTTCTCCAATCCTTGTAACGGGTCAATGGTATATTTTGTGCTGTATTGAACACTTCCCAATAAGCTCCGTTTGATGCAACATTATAATCCTGGTTGGTATAGGTCAATGTAAAGTCTGCATTGAATTTACCATAATCCTTTGCTGCCTTAAAGCTCAATGAAGTCCTTCTGTTTTTGTCACCTTCCAATGTACCCTGAATTCTGACATCCTGAGCAGACAGGTAAAAGTCTTTCGCAGAAATTGAAACATCGTTTTGAACTGTTATGCCCGTGGCAAAATATTTTTCTTTTTCCCCATCCAACGGAGAATAAAGAACCTTTTGAATTTCACCTTTATCATTGGCACGTCCGAGCTCAACTTCAGTTCCGTCAAATTCAGCACCATACTGCTGATTTTCAACAGGATCGTAAACGCCAATACCATTTACATCAACTCCTGAACCCTGACCAAATTGCTTTTGGAACTTTGGAAGAAACAGAACTTTCTCGAACTGGGTAGTATTGCTGACTGTTACAACTGGGGTCCCTGTTTTCGTTCCCCGTTTGGTCTTCACGATGATAACACCGTTTACACCATCCGGTCCATACAAAGAAGCCGCAGAAGCACCTTTAAGGATGTTGATGTCATCAACATCGTTTGGATTGATGCGGTTAAGGAAACCAAGAGCAACAGGTACGCCATCAACAACCAACAGAGGCTGATTGTTACCCGTCAATGAACGGATACCGCGCAGTGTGATCCTTGTGTCGGCAAACACACCATTGTTTACAGTGGCAATGTTCAAACCTGAAACCTTACCGGTAAGACCATTTTGAATATTCACCGCTTTGGCTGCTGTAACTTCCTTGCCAGAAACTTTGGCAGTAGAATAACCAAGCTGCCTTGGCTGCTTCTGGATACCAAGTGCTGTTACCACAACTTCCTGCATCTGGCCTTCACTTGTTGCCAAAATAACAGTTGTGTTGTTTCCAGCTACAGAAACAACTTTGCCAGTGAATCCTGTTGCAGAAACACTGAGTTGTCCTTTTTCCTTGATGGAAATTTTGAAATTTCCGTTAGCGTCGGCTTTTACGGCATTTTGTGTTCCCATTTCCGTAACGGTTGCAAAGGGAACTGCTTCCCCCTTGTCATTCTTGATCACGCCGGAAACGGTTCTTGTCTGGGCGAAAACAGTCATGCCAAACAGCAGACAGATCACCAGCACAGAGGCCAATTTTCTCATGTAGACGAGTTTTATGGTTATAAAATATTTTATAAATACACTATTAAGCATATTTATAACCCCAATATTAATATTTTTTTATTAAAACTTTAAGTTTTTATTATGATGTTATGCTAATTCTAATAATTGAAACAAAAAAGGGGAGAATTTAGATTTTATTCTAAACTCTCCCCTTTTAATAAGACAATATCTATCGAAAAAGATAAGCTATATATATTGATTGATGATATTCTCCAACCACTCCTGACGGCCAGAGGTCATTTTAGGCTCCCCGGCCTTGAATGCAAAATTCCTTAAATCCTCCAGGCTGAGTTTCCCTTCCTCGAACATTTTGCCTTCTCCAGCGTCAAAAGAAGCATACCGGTTCTTGCGGAATTCCTTGTAAGGTGATTTTTGCAGAATGTTGTCAGCCACCACCAGGGCCCTTGCAAAAGCATCCATTCCGCCAATATGGGCATGGAAGATATCCTCCATATCGGTAGAGTTCCTCCTGGTCTTGGCATCAAAATTAACTCCTCCGCCTGCAAATCCTTTTGCTTCGAGGATGATCAACATTGATTCAACCAGCTCATTCAGGTTCATCGGAAACTGGTCAGTATCCCATCCGTTCTGGGAATCGCCCCTGTTGGCATCAATGCTTCCCAACATGCCGGCGTCTACCGCAGTCTGCAGTTCGTGCTGGAAGGTATGGCCGGCCAGGGTTGCATGGTTTACTTCAATATTCAACTTGAAATCGTCTTGCAAACCATACTTGTTCAGGAAACCAATGACTGTAGCTGAATCATAATCGTATTGGTGCTTGGTGGGCTCACAAGGCTTGGGTTCGATGAAGAAAGTACCCTTGAAACCGTTCTTCCTTGCATAGTCTTTTGCAGTATGAAGAAATCTTGCCAGGTGCTCCTGCTCCCGCTTCATGTCAGTATTGAGAAGGGTCATGTACCCCTCACGACCGCCCCAGAACACATAGTTTTCACCACCCAAACGGATGGTCGCATCCAGCGCATTCTTTACCTGTGTTGCGGCATGGGCCAATACATTGAAATCAGGATTGGTGCTGGCACCATTCATGTAACGTGGGTTTGAAAATACATTGGCCGTACCCCAAAGGAGTTTCACGCCACTTGCTTTTTGCTTCAGGTCTGCATAATCAACTATGGCAGACAGGTTGCTTTCATATTCGGCAAGATTTGCTCCTTCATCAACCAAATCAATGTCATGAAAACAATAATAAGGTACGCCCAGTTTGGTGATGAATTCAAAGGCAGCATCCATCTTTTCCTTGGCCCTGTCTACTGCATTGGATGCACTATCCCATGCAAACTGTCTTGTTCCAGGACCAAATGGGTCAGCACCAGTGTTGCAGAAACTGTGCCAATAGGCAACTGCAAAGCGGAAATGTTCTTTCATTGATTTTCCCGCGATGAGTTGATTTTCATTGTACCATTTGTACGCCAATGGATTATCTGACCCTACCCCTTCAAAATTAATTTTACCAATACCGGGGAAAAATTCCTTGTTGCCCAATGTTACCGACATACTAGTTATGTTTTATTGATTAATGATGTGATGATGTCAAAGATAAACGCGTTATTCCAATTTGACATTGGATGCGGAATTAAAATTCAAGGCTATTTAACCAGCTACCATAGGCGTCCTTGTACTGTGAAGTCAATGTTGCATTGGGTTCAATTTTGCCCAAGACTTTCAACCCCTTGAATGCTTCTTTTGTGTCTTTGTAAATGCCCGCTCCCATGCCAGCTCCCCTTGCCGCACCCTGTGCCCCATCTGTATTCACCAGTTCAATGGTAGCGCCGGTGGTATTGGCAAATGCCTCAGTAAAAATATCACTCTGGAACATATTGGCTTTTCCTGCCCTGACGGTATTGATGTTCAGTCCCATTTTCACCATGATCTCGATGCCATAAAATAGAGAGAAAACAATTCCTTCCTGTGAAGCCCTTGCAAGGTGGGCATTGCTATGGCGGTTGAAATGCAGGTTCTTGATCATAGAGCCGGGATCCCGGTTTTCAAGCACCCGCTCTGCCCCATTTCCGAAAGGATAACAAAGCAATCCTTCTGATCCCACAGGGACAGAAGATGCGAGCCTGTTCATTTCAGGATAAGAATAGCCGTTGAATACATTTTTCTGCAACCAGCTGTTGAGAATCCCTGTACCATTGATACAAAGCAATACGCCATATCGTTTTTCCGCTTGCGTGTGGTTGACATGAACAAAAGTATTCACCCTTGATTGAGGGTCAAATGATGGTTGGTCGATGACACCATACACAACCCCTGAAGTACCTGCAGTAGCAGCTATTTCACCTGGCTGTAACACGTTTAATGAAAAGGCATTGTTGGGCTGATCACCTGCCCTGTAGGTAACAGGAATATTGGCAGAAATGCCCAAGGCTGCTGCTGCTTGCGGTGTCACAAAACCTTGCTCTCCAAATTGAGGAACAGTGGAACAAAGCAAGTTTTCATTGATACCATAATGCTTGAGCAACTGATGGGCAACAGTCTCATTCTTGGCATCCCACATGATGCCTTCTGAAAGACCTGAAACAGTTGTTCGCATTTCTCCTGTCATGAGAAAAGCAATATAATCTCCAGGCAGCATAACCTTGTGAATCCTTGCATAGGTTTCTGGTCTGTTGTCTTTTACCCATTTCAATTTTGACGCAGTGAGGTTGCCTGGAGAATTTAAATAGTGTTCAAGACAAAATTCCTCACCCAATGTCTTGAAAGCTTCGTTACCAGTTTCAACGGCACGGCTGTCACACCAAATGATGGAAGGCATCACAGGAATACCCTCCCGGTCAACCGCTACCAGGCCATGCATCTGGTAAGAAATGCCAATGGCCGAAATTTCATCTTTACCAAAGCTGTATTCATTGGCCAAAAGGCTCATGGCATTGCACAATTCGTCCCACCAAAGATTGGGATCCTGTTCTGCAAACCCTTGCTCTGGCGCAAGAATTTTCATCTCTTTTGAAGGTGAGAACGCTGATGCAATACACTGACCCGTATAAATGTCCAACAGGGCACATTTCACTGAAGATGAACCAATATCCACTCCCAATAAGTACTTCATTTTTTAATTTTTTTGCTTGATGCTGGGCGCTGAAAAAACAAGGGTTTTTAATCAATTATTTGATTGTAGAAAAACGATAAATGGTCTGGCTTTTCCAGGTTTCTCCAGGCTTTAACAATGTAGTTGGAAAAGATGGCTGGTTCGGAGAATCTGGAAAATGTTGTGTTTCCAAACAAAATCCAGTCCTGTATTGATATGCCACACCCCTGCCTTTTTCTTTTCCATCGAGGAAGTTTCCTGTATAAAATTGAACACCTGGTTCCGTAGTAAATACCTCCATTTTTCTGCCGGATGTTTTCTCTGTTACCACAACTGCAGGCGTCTTGATATCGCTTGCGTTCAATACAAAATTATGGTCATACCCCAGGCCATAGACCAATTGCTGCTCATTGGCTGCAATGTCCTTCCCTATTGGCTTTGCCACTGTAAAATCAAACGCCGTTCCAGCTACCTCCTTTAGTTCTCCTGTTGGTATCAATGTACTATCAACAGGTGTAAACCGGGATGCATTGATCATCATGTCATGATCGAGAATGGTATTGGAAGGATTGCCTGTCAAATTAAAATAAGCATGGTTGGTAACATTGATGACAGTTGGCTTATCGGTTGTAGCGGCATAGTCAATGGCCAGACTGTTGTCCTCACGCAGGGAATAAATGACGGTAAGGTTCATTTCACCAGGGTATCCATTCTCACCATCTTTGATCTTAATTGAAAAACTGATTGCGTCGTTCATTGGCTTCGCATCCCAGACCTGTTTGTCGATGCTGTTGACACCACCATGGAGGGAGTTGATGCCATTGTTTTGAGGAGCTGAGTATGTCTGTCCGTCGATGCTGAATTTGCCATTGGCGATGCGGTTGGCATAACGCCCGACGATACAACCAAAATAGGATTTACCGGCAAAAAGATCCTTGGCACTGTCGTATCCCAACAAAACATTTTCCAACTTTCCTTCCTTGTTGGGCACCTGGATGCTCAAAATGGTTGCCCCGTAGTTTGAAAAAGCCACAGACATACCATTTTTGTTAGACAACCTGAACAGTTGCACTTTTTTCCCCTCCAGGGTATCAGTAAAAGCCTTTTCCATTTCCATATCGGCATTGTTTTTAGTGTTTTTCTCTGGCTCAATCACACAAGAGGAGAAGCCAAGGAGCAGTATTTGCAAAAAGACAAGCAGTTTTTTCATTTCATTCGTTTGAAGGTCAGACAGGATTGCCTGAAATTGCAATATAATATTTTAGCGCGAATCAACCCTCCTGGAACATCATTTGGCTTGACCAGAGCGATTGGTCTGCGGATTGAACCAAAACAATCTCTTGTTGTTACGAAATAGGGAAAAAAGGAGTAATATATTATAGATAACCCCTCCCCCGTTTTTTTCAAAGGTTTAAAAAGCTGAATTTTGCATTTTTAAAAGAATGAGCAATATGCACGAGGAAAATGATGATATTTTAGAACAAATCACCTCATCAGAGTACAAATATGGATTTGTAACTGATATTGAGGCGGATGAGGCACCAAAAGGACTCAGCGAAGACACCGTCAGGTTCATCTCAGCCAAAAAAAATGAGCCAGCATGGATGTTGGCCTATCGTTTGAAAGCCTACAAGCATTGGCTTACGATGGAAGAGCCCAAATGGCCAAATGTGGAATATCCCCCCATCAATTACCAGGATATCATCTACTATTCAGCACCCAAGCAAAAAATTGCACCAGACAGCCTTGATGATATCGACCCAGAACTCAGAAAAACCTTCGAAAAGCTCGGCATTTCGCTAAATGAGCAAAAAAGGCTCACAGGGGTAGCCGTAGACGCCGTAATTGACAGCGTTTCCGTAGCGACCACTTTCAAGGAGGAACTGTCGAAAGTTGGGGTAATTTTTTGCTCCATGAGCGAGGCCATCCAGGATCATCCTGAATTGATCCAAAAATACCTGGGCTCTGTGGTTCCAGCAACAGACAATTTTTTTAGCGCATTGAATGCAGCGGTTTTCAGTGATGGTTCTTTCTGCTTCATCCCCAAAGGAGTAAGATGCCCAATGGAGCTTTCCACCTACTTCAGGATCAATGCGGCCAATACCGGCCAGTTTGAAAGAACCCTGATTGTCGCTGAAGATGAGGCTTATGTCAGCTACCTGGAGGGATGTACTGCACCAATGCGGGATGAAAACCAGTTGCATGCGGCAGTTGTTGAGATCGTTGCCATGGAAAAAGCTGAGGTCAAATACTCCACTGTACAGAACTGGTACCCCGGAGACAAGGAAGGAAAAGGTGGCATCTACAATTTTGTAACCAAGCGTGGCATCTGTGAAGGAGCCCATTCAAAAATATCCTGGACCCAGGTTGAGACCGGATCGAGCATCACCTGGAAATACCCAAGCGTGATCCTCAAAGGAGACAACAGCATTGGAGAGTTTTATTCTGTTGCCGTTACCAACAATTTTCAACAGGCCGATACAGGAACCAAGATGATTCATATCGGAAAGAATACCAAGAGCAGGATTGTTTCCAAGGGTATCTCAGCCGGCAAGAGCCAGAACTCTTACCGCGGCTTGGTGAGTGTTGCAAAAAATGCAGGCAATGCAAGAAACTTTTCGCAGTGCGACTCATTGCTGCTGGGAGACAAATGTGGCGCACATACTTTCCCCTACATAGAAGTCAAGAACAATACAGCTGTTGTTGAACACGAGG